>JAAOZX010000261.1 GCA_012274225.1 Comamonadaceae bacterium
GACTACGCGCTGGCGGACCGGATGGCGAGCGACACGGACGCGGTGCTGGACCTGCTGGGCCAGGCCTGGGAGCCCGCCAAGCTCAAGGCCGACGAAGACCGCGTGCTGCTCACGGCCCTGGCCCGGCGTCTGGGCGAGCCCGCGCCGATCGCCGCCTGGGACTGGCGCTACCTGGCCGAGAAGGTGCGCCAGCAGCAGTTCGACCTCGACGACGCGCAGCTCAAGCCTTATTTCGCGCTGGACAACATGATCGCCGCGATGTTCGATTGCGCCGGACGCTTGTTCGGCCTGAAGTTCGTCGAGCAGCCCGACCCGCCGCTGTACCATCCGGACGTGCGGCTGTGGGAAGTGCGCGACCGCAGCGACACCCTGGTCGGCATCTTCCTGGGCGACAACTTTGCGCGCCCGTCCAAGCGCAGCGGTGCCTGGATGAGCGTATTCCGCAACCAGTCCGGCATCGACGGCGGCACCCTGCCGATCGTCATCAACAACAACAACTTCGCCAAGGCGAGTCCCACGCTCTTGAGCTTCGAGGACGTGCGCACGCTGTTCCACGAGTTCGGCCACGGCCTGCACGGCCTGCTGTCCCAGGTGCGCTACGAGCGGCTGTCCGGCACGCGGGTGCTGCGCGATTTCGTGGAACTGCCGTCGCAATTGTTCGAGAACTGGGCGCTGGAGCCGCAAGTCCTCGAGCGCCATGCGCGCCATTACCGCACCGGCGAGCCAATCCCCCGGGGGTTGCTGGCCAAGCTGGAAACAGCGCGGCGATTCAACCAGGCCTGGGCCACCATCCAGTACACCGGGCCGGCGCTGATCGACATGGCCCTGCACAGCCTGCCGGCCGGGGCAGCGGTGGACATCGCGCAGTTCGAGGCGCAGCAAGCCGCCGCGCTGGGCATTCCCGAAGACATCGGCCAGCGCCACCACCTGTCGCATTTCCCGCACCTGTTCTCCGGATCGAGCTACGCGGCTGGCTACTACGTCTACATGTGGGCGGAGGTGCTGGAGGCCGATGCTTTCTGCGCGTTCGAGGAAGCCGGCGATCCGTTCCACGGCGAGACCGCCGAGCGGTTGCTCAGGCATATCTACAGCACCGGCGGGCGGCACGAGCCGGACCATGCGTTCCGCAGTTTCCGCGGGCGCGACCCGGTGGTCGAGCCGATGCTGCGCAAGCGCGGGCTGGCCGGCGACTGAACCGCCGGCTTCAGGGCGCGGCCAGCAGCTTCTTCAGTTCGCCGCTGGCGATCAGCGCCTCGAGATCGCCGGCGCCGCCGACCAGCTGGCCCTTGACGAAGACCATCGGCAGGGTCGGCCAGCCGGTCCACATCTTGAGCGCGTTGCGCCGGCGCCAGTCGCTGAAGTAACTGCCGTACTCGAGATAGCGATAGGGCTGGCCGATGGCGTCGAGCGCCTTGCAGGCCTTGCGCGGGAAGGGATTCATCGCCATCCCGACCACCGTCACGTCGTTGGACGCAACGGCAGCCTGGACCTCCCGGATGATCTCCTGGCGGTATTCCGCGACCTTGGCGCGGATGGCCGGGTGGATGCGGGCTTCGTCGAGGACGGGGCGAGCCATCGTGCTCATCTCAAGCCTTGCGCACGGCGTCGATGCCGAGCACGCTGGCATCTTCGGCGCCGTGGCCCTGCGCGATCAATTGGTCCATACGGGCCGCCACCGCGGGCAGCGCCGCCAGGGGCCGACTGCCGGCGGTTTCCAGCATCAGGCGCACGTCCTTGCGCGCCATCGCCAGCTCGAAGCTGGCGGCGAAATTGCCCTTGGCCATGTTGACGCCGCGTCCGGCCACCATCCCGTTCAGGTCGAGCATGCCGAGCAGCTTGATGGCGTCCTCGGGCGGGACCGCACTGGCCTGCGCCATGGTCAGGATGTCGGCCATCGCCGCCGACAGGCAGATGATCATCGCATTGCCGAACAGCTTGTTCACCGCGGCCAGGTCGGCACGTTCGCCCATGTACTCCAGCCTGCCGGTCATGGCGGCCAGTTCCGTCTTGACGCTCTCGAACAGCGGCTTCGGCCCGGCGACCATCATCGAGCCCAGCGCCTTGCGAGCCGCCGGCGGCCCCATGAAGACGGGGCAGTGCAGGTACTTCACGCCTTCGGCCGCCAGCCGCCTGGCCCGCGCGGCGGTCAGCGTCGGCAAGGTGGTGGTGTGGTCGATCAGCACCGCGTCGCGTGACAGCCCGGGGCGGGCGGTGGCGATGACTTCATCGACCACGGCGTCGTCCTTGAGCACGAGATGAACCCGCGACGCGCCGCGCACCGCGTCGGCGGGCGTGGCTGCCGCCTTGACCCCTTGCGGAGCCAGTGCCTTGGCCTTCTCCGGCGAACGGTTCCAGGCGGTGACGCTGTCGCCCCGCTTGGCCGCGGCTTCCGCGAAGGCGCCGCCAAGCAGCCCGGTTCCTAGAAATGCAATGTTGGCCATGTCCTGTCCTTTGAAAAGTGCCGGCTGGGCGCCAATGCGGCGGTTCGGGCCGGGAGAGCGAGGCGAAGCATCTTAGCGGGAGGGAGTGTCGGCCGGCGAAATCGCGGGTTTCGTTCGGCGCTTGTGTTTCCTGGCGTCAGTGTTACCATATGTATCAAGCAGTTACTATAAGTGTCGAAGGCTGCACAAGACTTTGCCCGAAGCTTGATCGCGAGAGGGTGTGGCCTTCAGGGGAGTAGGTTTCCAACCGAGGGACAAGCGATGAAAGCACAAATCCGCACGGCCGGCGTCCGGGGTGACAAGCCCGGCGAGCTCTATCTGATGCTGTCGGCCATAACGGCCTGGTGCCTGGTGATTCTGATGGCCGGCGGCCCCGGCACGGGGCCGGATGCCGACTTCGGCAGCACCGCGGGGCCCCTCCCGGCCGCGGTTTCCGCCGCCGCGAGCACTGAATTGACCGACGAGAACGCGAGCTTCGCCGAGCGTTACGTCGATCTGCTGCAGCGAACCGAGGGCACCTGAGCTCTGGCCGACGGGTGTCGGGACGGGCCGATTGTGGCCCGGCCCCGAGATCACCGGCCGCCATGCCGCTGCCTTGGGTCCGTGATCGGGCAACCTGCGTTAGAGTCGTGCCGCATGGCTGCCATCCTGATCCTGTACTCGACCACCGACGGTCACACGCTCAAGATCTGCCGGCGCTTGCAGCAGGTCGTCGAGCAGGGACCGCATCGTGTGACGCTGAAGTCGGTTGACGAGAACCCGGACGTCGATCTGGCACCTTTCGACAAAGTGGTGGTCGGCGCGCGGATCCGCTACGGCAAGCACACCCCCCAGGTCTTCGCCTTCGCCCGGAGCCACCAGGGCGCGCTCGACGCCAAGCCCAACGCCTTCTTCACCGTCAATGTGGTGGCGCGCAAGCCGGAAAAGAATACGCCCGACACCAACCCCTACCTGCAAAGATTCCTGCAGCACAGTGCCTGGCGTCCCAAGGCAACCGCGGTGTTCGCGGGCCGGATCGACTACAAGCGCTACACCTTCTGGGACCGCCAGGTCATCCGCTTCATCATGTGGATCACCAAGGGGCCGACCGACCCGGCCACCGACGTCGAGTTCACCGACTGGGCCCAGGTCGACGACTTCGGCCATTTCATCGCCGAAATGTAGGGGCCGCGAGCCCGCAGTGATTGGCACCAGAGAGGCCGGTTTTGAGAAATTCGCGGCGTACCCGCTCGCTGTCATTGGAGGTGTAGATGCCGCATGAATCCCGACTGACCCGCGAGCTGCGCGCACTGCTGCATTCACGCCGGGTCGCGGCGCTGGGAACCATCAACGACGAAGGCGCGCCGTTCGTGTCGATGGTCCCATTCGCGATGGTGCCGGCGCTTGGCTGCATCGTGATCCACATCAGCGGACTGGCCGCCCATACCCGTTATCTCAATGCCCGGCCGGCGGCAAGCCTGCTGGTCGTGCAGTCGGAGGTCCCGGGCGAGCCGGTCCATGCCCTGCCGCGCGCCACGCTGGACGGGCAGGCACGCATCCTCGAGCCCGAGAGCGAGGCCTGGCGCGCATGCCGCGCCGCCTACCTGCAACGGTTTCCGGAAGCGCAGCCAATGACCGAGCTGGCCGATTTCATGTTCGTTGCCATCCAGCTGCAAGGTGCCCGGCAGGTGGCCGGCTTCGGCTCGGCGCGCTCGATCGACGATGAAGAGCTCCGGCTGGCGCTCGCACCGCCGCGGCAGCCGCCCGCCACGGATCAGAAGGCGAGGACCGGGATCCTGTGACGTCGCGTTTCGGAGTCTGATCCCGGTCATGGAAGCGTGTCGTTCCGTCGCCTAGAGACAGTATTGCGGGTGTGCCGCTGGTCGCCGACTCGGTGGCCATTCGCGAAGAGGCCATGGGATGAACGCCAGCGCAGAGCGACAGAAAGACTTGCCTGGCAGCACGACGCTGCTGATGACGCTGGCACTGTTGGCCGGTGTACTCGTCGGGTTGGGCGGCTACACCCTGGTGTACGCAGATGCCTTTTCGTACATGAGCTCCGACCCCAAGGTCTGCGCCAACTGCCACATCATGCGGGCGCAATACGACTCGTGGCAGAAGTCCAGTCACCACCACGTGGCGGCCTGCAACGACTGCCATCTGCCGCGCGACTTCATCGGCAAGTACGTGACGAAAGCCCTGAACGGCTTCAATCACTCCAAGGCCTACACGCTGCAGAACTTCGCCGAGCCGATCGCCATCAAGCCTTTCAACGCCGCCATCGTGCAGGAGAACTGCCTGGCCTGCCATCGCGCGCTGGTGCAGGACGCCGTCATGGCGCGCGGTCCCACCGAGGAAGCCGCCTGCGTGCATTGCCATTCATCCGCGGGACACGGCGAGCGCGCCGGCCTGGGCGGACCCCGTACCTGAACCCGGAGAGAACCATGAGAACCAGATTGCACCCGATTGCGCGAGCGCAACGCGGCCTGTCCAAAACCGTGCTGCTGGCGAGCGTCGCCGTGGCGGCGGTCGCCACGGTGGCGGCCACCGCGCTGCTGGTGAACATCTTCGAGCGCAGGCAGGAAGCCAAGGTCACCACCACCCGACTGGTGGAAGTGACGCGCGACACCACCGATCCGGCCCAGTGGGGTGTGAACTGGCCCAAGCAGTACGACGCCTACAAGCTCACGGCGCAATTGACGAAGACGCGCTTCGGCGGGCACGGGGGCAGCGAGGCCCTGCCCCAGGAGAAGATCGACAAGGACCCGTGGCTCAAGCGAATGTTCCTCGGCTACGCGTTCTCGATCGACTACCGCGACCGCCGCGGCCACGCTTACATGCTGCAGGACCAGGAGAACACGCAACGGCAGACCAAGCCGCAGACCGGTTCCTGCCTGCACTGCCATGGCTCGGTCATGCCGCTCTATCGCAAGCTCGGCGACGGCGACGCGATCAAGGGCTTCGAGATGACGTACAAGATCCCCTACAAGGATCTGAACAAGCAGCTGCATGACATGGGCCACGGCCACACGGTGAGCTGCCCCGACTGCCACGACCCGAAGACCATGCAGTTGATCGTCACGCGGCCGGCTTTCCTGCAGGGCATTGAACGCCTGGCCAATTCCGAAGCCGCGACGCCGTTCGCGCCTTCCATCGAGCGCTGGCGGGCGGCCGGCAAGAAGGTCGCCTACGACCCGAACACTGAAGCCACTCGCAATGAGATGCGCACCTTCGTCTGCGCCCAGTGCCATATCGAGTACTACTGCTCGTCGGTGATGAAACTCACCGCGCCGTGGGGCAAGGGCCTGAACGTGGACCAGATCGAGGTCTTCTGGAACGAAACCAAGATGCCCGACGGCGGGCGCTTCTACGACTACAAGCACGCCGAGACGGGCGCGCCGATCCTGAAAGCCCAGCATCCCGAGTTCGAGGTCTGGAGCCAGGGGGTGCATGCGCGCAGCGGCGTGGCCTGCGCCGACTGCCACATGCCTTATGCCCGCGACGGCGCCACCAAGGTGTCGGACCACTGGGTGCGCAGCCCGCTGCTGAACATCAACCGGGCCTGCCAGCCCTGCCACAAGATGTCCGAGGACGAGATCAAGGCGCGTGTTGACCTGATCCAGTCGCGCAACTATGAATTGCTGCAGCGCGGCGGCGTGGCCATCACGGCGCTGATGGATGCGGTGCTGGCGGCCAAGAAGGACGGCGCCACCCCCGAACAACTGAATGCGGCCCTCGAACTGCAGCGCAAGGCGCAATGGCGGCTGGACTTCATCGCGGCCGAAAACTCGATGGGGTTCCACGCGCCACAGGAAGCGGCCCGGGCGTTGGGCGAAGCGATCGACTATGCGCGTCAGGGCGAGTTGGCGGCCTTGCGCTTCCAGACCCCGCCGACCAAGGTGGCGGCCGGCGCGGTGCCGGCGGTGGTGCCGGTGGCGGCCACCAAACCGTGAACCGCTAGCGCTTGACGGCCTCGCCTTTCGCTTTCGCCTTCTCGCCCATTTCCTCGACGACCCGGGTGCAGGCGACGTAGTACTTGTAGATGTTGCTCACATAGGTGACCGTCTCGCGGCCGATCTTGGCGGCGACGACCCGCTCGACGTTGTTGAACCAGACGTTCGGATCGAACCCCTGTTTGGCGGGGCCTCGCGCCGCAGCGAGCGAATCCGTCCCGCCCCTGCGTTGCAGGTGACACCCACCGGGCTCTTGGCCAGTTGGCCGAGCCGGGACTCCTGGTACCCCTGCGCCATCATCGGCAGGTAGGCCGACGACGCGCGCCGACGTTTGAGTTGCGCATTTGTTTACATTCAGTTACAGTCCGGGGCACCATGAAGAGATTCACCGCCCCATGCAGCCGGCCAGGTGCTGAACAACGATCCCGCGGGCAGTTCCGCGATCCTCGCCCGGGCGGTGCCTGAATGTTGCAGGCGGCACTTTCCACTCCCTGGGTTGTCGGCGCGCGGACGCTGACTCCCGGCTTGCTGGGCTGCGCCGTCGCCGGCACGGCCGCGGCGTTCCTGGCGGAGCGGTCCGGCGTGCCGATCATGCTGATCGCGTTGCTGCTGGGCATGGCGCTGAATTTCCTGTCAGGGCCGGGACTGTGCCAGCCGGGCATCGATTTCACCGCGCGCCAGGTACTGCGAGTGGGCATCGCATTGCTCGGCCTGCGCATCTCGCTGGCCCAGGTCGCCGCCCTGGGGTGGGGGCCGGTCGGCTTGGTGATCGTGTGTGTCGCACTGACCATCGCCGTGTCCATGATGGTGGCCCGGATGATGGGGTTCGAGAGCATCTTCGGCCTGCTGACCGGGGGCGCCACCGCCATCTGCGGCGCTTCGGCGGCGTTGGCGTTGGCGGCGGCGCTGCCGGCCCATCCGACGAAGGACCGGGCGACGCTATTCACCGTCATCGGCGTGTCGACCCTGTCGACCGTGGCCATGCTGGCTTATCCCTTGCTGTCGCGCGCCCTTGGTCTGGACGATCGGGCGGCTGGAATCTTCCTGGGCGCCAGCATTCACGACGTGGCCCAGGTGGTGGGGGCCGGCTACAGCGTTTCGAACGAAGCGGGCGACGTCGCCATACTGGTCAAGCTGATGCGCGTCGCCATGCTGCTGCCGGTGATCGTGTTCACCGCCATGCTCACCCGCGCGCGCGGTGCCGCGGCTGGCGGCGAGCGCCCGCCTCTGCTGCCCTGGTTCGCCGTGGCGTTCGCCGCCCTGGTGGCGATCAACAGCACCGGCTGGGTGCCGCACGCAGTGCAGGTCGCCGGTAACGATGTCTCACGCTGGTGCCTGATCGCATCGATCACGGCGCTGGGCATGAAGACCCATCTGAAGGAACTGGCGGCGGTGGGATTCAAGCCGGTGGCCCTGATGCTGGGCGAAACCTTGTTCCTGGCCGTCCTGGCCCTGCTGCTGCTGCGCGCCATAGCCTGATGGGTCGGACCGCCCCGCGAAGGCGGTCGGATTCAGGCTGGGGCAAGGACCGGCGGTTCGCCACGGGAATCCCCCGTGGCGGCGACGGCCTCGGCGGCCGGCAAGCTGAAGCTGAAAGTCGCGCCCGCACCCGGCACCGCCTCGGCCCAGATCCGTCCACCGTTGCGCTCGATGATCCGCTGCACGATGGCCAGCCCGATGCCGGTCCCCTCGAATTCCGAGACCGAGTGCAGCCGCCGGAACGGCAGGAAAAGATCGGTCACACCGGCCATGTCGAATCCCGCCCCGTTGTCGCGGATGAAGAAGAAGATCTCAGTCGAATCGGCGGACGCGGCCCCGAACCCGACCTCGATGATGGCGGGGTCGCGGCCTCGGGTGTACTTGAGAGCATTGCCCAACAAGTTGACCAGCGCTTCGCGCATCAGGGCGCGATCCGCCCGCACCTTTGGCATGGAGGGCGCGACGATCCATTTCACGTTGCGCAGCTGGGCCTCGGCGTCGGCCTGTAACTGCTCGCGCACCTCCGCCACCAGCGCCGCCATGTCGACCGTCGTCACGTGCAGTGCCGCGCGAGTGCTGCCGGCCAGCGCCAGCAGGTCGTCGATCAGGGCAGTCATGTGGCGCACCTGCCGCTTGACACTTTCCACCCGGCGCATGACCGCGGCCGAAGGCTCGCCCACTTCGCGGATCAGGACCTCGACGAAGCTGGCCAGCCGGTCCAGCGGCCCGCGCAGGTCGTGCGCCGCCGAGTAAGAAAACGCCTCCAGGTCCTGGTTGACCCGGGAGAGTTCGGCCGTGCGCAATTCGACACGCCGCTCCAGTTCGTTGTTCAGGTCCAGGACGGCTTGCTGCGCCTTCTTGCGCTCGGTGATGTCGCGCAGGTGGAACAGCAGGTTGCCCGGTCGGCCGGGCGAGTCATCCAGCCTGGAGACATGGATCGTGACCCAGACCGGATGGCCGTCCTGGTGGACCAGGCAGGTCTCACGATCCAGAACCGGCAGCCGGCCGCTTTGCAGGTCGTGCAGCGCAGCAACCGCCGCGTCCTGGTAACCCGGCGCCGCGAGCGATCCGTAGGGAAACGCGAGCAGCTCCTCGCTCGAGTAGCCGAGCATACGCACCAGTGCTGCGTTGACATGCTGCCATCGGCCTTCGGTCGAGGCGATTGCCACGCCGATCGTCGAATGCTCCATGGACGACCAGTACCTGCGCTCCAGGTCCTGCAGGTCGGCGCGGCTCCTCTGGAGCCGGCGCAGGTAGGAAATCAGGGTCAGTGTCAGCAGCGCCATCCCGGCGCAGGCGGCTACCGCGACAGCGATGCGATGCTGGGCGCGCAGCTTCCACGGGGCGAGGACCGATTCCTTGCTGAGCCCGACCATCAGGATCAGCGGCTGCTGCTTCATCCTCAGCCAGGAGATGTAGCGCACCACGCCGTCGCGCGGCTGGGTGTATTCGTAGGTGCCACTGCTGGTCGCAACCGCATCCTGCAGGAACTGCGAGACGCC
>JAAOZX010000262.1 GCA_012274225.1 Comamonadaceae bacterium
CTCCAGGGCGGCATCGAGCTGCACTTCACCTACGACGAGGAGTTCGGTGGCGAGCCCGGGCCGGGCTGGCTCCTCCGCCACAAATTGACCAAGCCCGACCTGCTGATCGCGGCGGGCTTCAGCTACGAGGTGGTCACCGCGCACAACGGCTGCCTGCAACTCGAGGTGACCGTCCACGGCAAGATGGCACATGCGGCCATTCCGGACAGCGGCGTGGACGCGCTGCAGGCGACGGTGAAGATCCTCGAGGCCCTGTACGCCCGCAATGCGGTGTACCGGCAGGTCACGTCTGCCGTCGAGGGCATCACCCACCCCTACCTGAACGTGGGACGGATCGAGGGCGGCACCAACACCAACGTGGTCCCCGGCAAGGTGGTCTTCAAGCTCGATCGGCGGATGATCCCGGAGGAACAACCGGCGGTCGTCGAAGCGGCGATCCGCCAGGCCATCCAGGACGTGGCCGCCGGGTGTCCCGGCATCACGGTGGACATCCGGCGGATCCTGCTGGCACACGCGATGAACCCGCTGCCCGGCAACCAGCCGCTGGTCGACGCGATCCAGAAGCACGGACAGGCGGTATTCGGCCAACCCATCCCGGCGCGCGGCACGCCGCTGTACACCGATGTACGGCTGTATGCGGCGGCCGGCATTCCCGGCGTCATCTATGGCGCCGGGCCGCGAACCGTGCTGGAGTCACACGCCAAGCGCGCCGACGAGCGGCTCGACCTGGAAGACCTGCGCCGGGCGACCAAGGTGATCGCCCGGGCTTTGCGCGACCTGCTGGCCTGAAACCTCCCTGGTCTGCCCACCTGTTTCGCCACAACAAAGAGGAGAGCGAGATGACCCCGACGACCCCGATGACCTCAATGAGCCCGATGACAGATCCCGTCGATGAACGCCTGCCGACCGGCAAACTGGCCGCCCTGGGCCTGCAACATGTGCTGGTGATGTACGCCGGCGCCGTGGCAGTGCCGCTGATCGTGGGGCGGGCGCTCAAGCTCAGCCCGGAACAGGTGGCCATGCTGATCTCGGCCGACCTGTTCTGCTGCGGCCTGGTGACGCTGATCCAGTCCCTGGGCGCCACCCAATGGTTCGGGATCCGGCTGCCAGTGATGATGGGCGTCACCTTCGCCGCCGTCGCGCCGATGGTGAGCATGGCCAACAGCACTTCCGGCACCGCTGGAGCGCAGCTGATCTTCGGCGCGATCATCGGGGCCGGCGTTATCGCCATGCTGATCGCGCCGCTGGTCAGCCGGATGCTGCGGTTCTTTCCGCCGGTGGTGACCGGCACCATCATCGCGGTGATCGGGATCAGCCTGATGCGCATCGGCATCAACTGGATTTTCGGCAACCCGTTCGGTCCCACGGCGCCCAGCGTCGTGAGCCCCGAGCATGCCAAATGGCTGGCCGACGCGGCCGCGGCTGCCGGCGCTCCCGGCTCGGCGCTGCCACCGCTGCCGAAGGATCTCGCGCTGCTGCCCAAAGTGCCGAACCCGAAATACGCCGACCTCACCGGCGTGGGCATCGCGGCCCTGGTGCTGGTGTCGATCCTGGTGATCGCCAAGTACGCCAAGGGCTTCTTCGCCAACATCTCGGTGCTGATGGGCATCGTCGTGGGCGCCGTGGCGGCCGCTGCGCTGGGCCAGATGAATTTCGACAAGGTCGCCAAGGCCGCCTGGGTCGACGTGGTGCTGCCGTTCCAGTTCGGCATGCCGGTGTTCGACCCGATCCTCATCCTGACCATGACGCTTGTGATGATCGTCGTGATGATCGAGTCCACCGGCATGTTCCTGGCGCTGGGCGAGATGACCGGCCGCAAGGTGAAGCAGCCCGACCTGGCGCGCGGCTTGCGCACCGACGGCCTGGGCACGGTGATCGGCGGCATCTTCAACACTTTTCCCTACACCAGCTTCTCGCAAAACGTCGGACTGGTGGCGGTGACGGGCGTGCGCAGCCGGTTCGTCTGCGTGGCCGGCGGGCTGATCCTGGTGCTGCTCGGTTTGCTCCCGAAGATGGCGGCCCTGGTTGAATCGCTCCCCACCGTGGTGCTCGGAGGCGCCGGCCTGGTGATGTTCGGCATGGTCGCGGCAACCGGCATCCGCATCCTGGGCGGGGTCGACTTCAAGACCAACCGCTTCAATGCGCTGGTGGTCGCGATCTCGATCGGCATCGGCATGATTCCGCTGATCGCCCCCAACTTCAAGCAATGGATGCCGCTCGGCGTGCATCCGCTGATCGACTCCGGCATCCTGCTGGCCTCGATGAGCGCCGTCCTGCTCAACCTCTTCCTCAACGGCGCCAAGCGCGACGACGCCGCCGTGATTGCTGCGGCGCAGCAGGCCGAAGCGCACTGACCCGGCGCTGTCCGTCCGCGCCGCAATCGGAACCGGCCGCGGGCGGACTTTCCAGCCCGGGTTCGGCTTCCTGAAATATGACCCAGCACAAGGGAACGCGGGAAATTCCCAGGTTTTTGGTGCCCACGTGTTTCCACGAACCTTGACCCGCGCCGAGTTGGAGTAGCGTTTCGTTCCTGTCCAGAACAAGGAGCTACCGATGGCTGCAGAACTGTCCCAGGCCGAGCAGGCCCTGCGTGACGCCGCACGCGAATACCACCGCTTCCCCACCCGGGGCAAGACGTCGATCACCCCAACCAAGCCGCTGTCCAACCAGCGCGACCTGTCACTGGCCTATTCGCCGGGCGTGGCCTATCCCTGCCTGGACATCCAGGCCGATCCGTCGCTGGCCTGGGAATACACCTCGCGCGGCAACCTGGTGGGCGTGATCACCAACGGCACGGCGGTGCTGGGCCTGGGCAACATCGGCCCGCTGGCCGGCAAGCCGGTGATGGAAGGCAAGGCCTGCCTGTTCAAGAAGTTCGCCGGCATCGACGTGTTCGACATCGAGCTGGCGCAAAACGACCCGGACAAGCTGATCGAGATCGTGGCGGCGCTCGAGCCCACCCTGGGCGGCGTCAACCTGGAGGACATCAAGGCGCCCGAGTGCTTCTACATCGAGAAGAAGCTGCGCGAGCGCATGAACATCCCGGTGTTCCACGACGACCAGCATGGCACCGCCATCATCACCTCGGCGGCGCTGCTCAACGGCCTGGAGCTGGTGGGCAAGAAGATCGGCGAAGTGAAGATCGCGGTGTCGGGCGCCGGCGCGGCGGCCATCGCCTGCCTGGACGTGATGGTGGGCCTGGGGGTCAAGCGCAAGAACGTCTACATGTGCGACTCCAAGGGCCTGATCTATGAGGGACGGGCCGGCGGCTACGACGAATCGAAGAAGCCGTATGCCCAGAACACCGACGCGCGGACCCTGGCCGACGTGGTGAAGGACGCGGACGTGTTCCTCGGCTGCTCGGCGCCCGGCGTGCTCACGGCCGAAATGTGCAAGACCATGGCGTCGCGGCCCATCATCCTGGCGCTGGCCAATCCCGAGCCCGAGATCCGGCCCGAGATTGCCAAGGCGGTGCGGCCCGACTGCATCATGGCCACCGGCCGCTCGGACTATCCGAACCAGGTCAACAACGTGCTGTGCTTCCCGTACATCTTCCGCGGCGCGCTCGATTGCGGCGCCACCAAGATCACCGAGGCCATGAAGCTGGCTTGCGTGCGCGAGATCGCCGAGCTGGCCAAGGCCGACATCAGCGAGGAAGTGGCCACTGCCTACGCC
>JAAOZX010000263.1 GCA_012274225.1 Comamonadaceae bacterium
TGTCCAAGAAGATCACGGTGGACGTGAAGGGCGAAATTCTGGAGTTGAAGAACACCATCAACACCATGGTGGACCAGCTCTCTTCGTTCGCTTCGGAAGTGACGCGGGTGGCGCGCGAAGTGGGTACCGAAGGCAAGCTCGGCGGCCAGGCCGACGTGCAGGGCGTGGCCGGCACCTGGAAGGACCTGACCGACAACGTGAACTTCATGGCCGGCAACCTGACGTCGCAGGTGCGAGGTATCGCCAAGGTGGTGACCGCGGTGGCCAACGGCGACCTGGACCAGAAGCTGACCGTGGAAGCCAAAGGCGAGATCGCCGCGCTGGCCGATACCATCAACTCGATGACCGAGACACTCGCGACGTTCGCTGACCAGGTGACCACCGTGGCGCGCGAAGTGGGCGTGGAAGGCAAGCTGGGCGGCCAGGCCAAGGTGCCGGGCGCCGCCGGTACCTGGAAGGGCTTGACCGAAAACGTGAACCAGCTGGCGGCCAACCTCACCACCCAGGTGCGAGCGATTGCCGAGGTGGCCACGGCCGTCACGCAGGGCGACTTGACCCGGTCGATCACGGTGGAAGCGCTGGGCGAAGTGGCGGCGCTGAAGGACACCATCAACGAGATGATCCGCAACCTGAAGGACACCACCCAGGTGAACACGGAGCAGGACTGGCTCAAGACCAACCTGGCCAAGTTCTCCCGGATGCTGCAGGGCCAGAAGGACCTGGTGGCGGTCGGTCACCTGATCCTGTCCGAACTGGCGCCGGTAGTCGGCGCTCAGCAGGCCGAGTTCTATGTGCTGCGCTACACGCACGAGAAGCCCAAGCTGCGCCTGATGGCCAGCTACGCCTCCGACGGCCATGGCTCCTACGGCAAGGAGATCGACCTGGGCCAGGGCCTGGTGGGGCAATGCGCGTACGACAAGAAAAAGATCCTGCTGATCTCATCGATCCCCGACAGCCTGCGGATTGCCTCGGGACTGACCGACGTGACTCCGCTCAACGTCCTGGTGCTGCCGATCATCTTCGAAGGCCAGGTGCGCGGCGTGGTCGAGTTGGCTTCGGTCGAGCGCTTCAACCCCACGCACCAGGCGTTCCTGGACCAGCTGACGGAATCGATCGGCATCGTGATCAACACCATCGAAGCCAATATGCGGACCGAGGACCTGCTGACGCAGTCGCAGTCGCTGGCGCAGGAACTGCAAAGCCGCCAGCAGGAACTGCAGCAGACCAACGAGGAACTGCAGGAAAAGGCCCGGCTGCTGGTGCACCAGAACCACGAGGTGGAGCGCAAGAACCAGGAAGTTGAACAGGCCCGGCAGGCGCTGGAAGACAAGGCCAAGCAATTGGCGCTGACTTCCAAGTACAAGTCCGAGTTCCTGGCGAACATGTCGCACGAGCTGCGCACGCCGCTGAACTCGCTGCTGATCCTGTCGGACCAGCTGTCCAAGAACCCGGACGGCAACCTCAGCCCGAAGCAGGTGGAATTCGCCAAGACCATCCACTCCTCGGGCAACGACCTGCTGATGCTGATCAACGACATCCTGGACCTGTCCAAGATCGAATCGGGCACGGTGGTGGTCGACGTCAACGAACTGCGCCTGTCGGACCTGCAGCTCTATGTGGAGCGCACCTTCGGCCACGTGGCCGAGGCCAAGAGCGTGGACTTCATGATCCACACCGGCCTCAATCTGCCGACCTCGATGATCACCGACGTGAAGCGGCTGCAGCAGATCCTGAAGAACCTGCTGTCGAACGCCTTCAAATTCACCCACCAGGGCCACGTGACGCTGACGATCGAGGATGTCTTCAGCGGTTGGACGCCGGACAACGAAGAACTGAACCGGGCCCAGCAGGTGCTGGCGTTCTCGGTTTCCGATACCGGCATCGGCATTTCGGGCGACAAGCAGCAGATCATCTTCGAGGCGTTCCAGCAGGCGGACGGTTCCACCAGCCGCAAGTACGGCGGCACCGGCCTTGGCCTCGCTATCTCCCGCGAGCTGTCCAAGCTGCTGGGCGGCGAAATTCGCCTGTCCAGCGCACCGGGTCAGGGCAGCACGTTCACGCTGTACCTGCCCCTGGTGTATTCCGGCACGCGCGCGGCGCGCCGCGCAACGCAGGCGCCGGAAGGGCGTGGCGACCTCACGATTCCCGGCCTCAAGCGCATGCCCCGGCCGGAAACGATGATCGAAGACGCGACCGTGGTCGGCGAGGACGGCGGCATTGGGCTCAACGAAGCCAACGACGACCGCGACACCATCGCCCAGGGCGATCAGGTGCTGCTGATCGTGGAAAACGACCTGGCGTTCGCCCGCTTCCTGCTGGATGCTGCGCGGGCCAAGGGCTTCAAGGGACTGGTGACCTCGCGGGGCGCCGGCGCCTTGACCTTGGCAACCCAGTACAAGCCGTCGGCGATCACGCTGGACATGTACCTGCCGGACATGGATGGCTGGCGCGTGCTGGATCGGATCAAGCACGACCTGGCGGCCCGCCACCTGCCGGTGTGCGTGATCTCCACCGATGACTCCAAGGACCGCGCTTTCCGCTCGGGCGCCATTGCGTTCGTGGAGAAGCCGATCCAGTCCAAGCAGGTGCTGGACACCATGCTCGACAAGCTACGGACCTACCTGGCACGCCCGCAGAAGAGCATCCTGGTGGCATTGAAGGACGTGGCGGCCCGGCGCGAGTTCACGGCCCAGCTCGAGAACGAGCAGATCGCGATCACCGTCGTCAGAAGCGGCGACAAGCTCCACGAGGCGCTGGAGGAGCGCCGCTTCGACACGGTGGTGCTGGAGGACGGATTTGCCGGCGTGGATGTGCACGAAGTGCGGCGGCTCCTGGCGACCCAGGCCGGGATCGGTCCGCTGCCGCTGCTGATCTACCACGGCGGCGGCAAGGACTCAGGCAAATTCAGCTGGCACTCGGACGACACGGTGACGGTGCACCAGGCCCACTCCGTCGCCAAGCTGTTCGATCATGCGTTGCTCGCGCTGCACCACAACCTAGCGCGGCTGCCCGAGGCCAAGCGCTCGATCGTCAGCTCGGTGCACGAGTCGACCAAGCCGCTGTCGGGCAAGCGGGTGCTGATCGTCGACGACGACATGCGCAACATCTTCGCGTTGGCCACCGTCTTGGAAGAGCATGGAATGGACATCGTATGGGCCGACAACGGCCGTGACGCCATCAACCGGGTGGCCAGCGTGCCACCGATCGAGGTGGTCCTGATGGACATCATGATGCCCGAGATGGACGGCATGGCGACCATGAAGGAAATCCGCAAGCTCCCGTCGGGCAAGGACCTGCCGATGATCGCCGTGACTGCCAAGGCCATGAAGGGCGACCGGGAGAAGTGCATTGAAGCCGGCGCCTGGGACTACCTGTCCAAGCCGGTCAACACCGAGGACCTGCTGGCCGTGCTGCGGGCCTGGCTGCACCAGTGAGGAAAGCGTTGACCCCCGCATTGCCGCAGTCGCTGGAACAGGAGAAGGTCAACATACTGGTGGTCGACGACCTGCTGGAAAAGCACGTCGTCCTGCGCAGCATCCTGGACGAACTCGGCCAGAACATCGTCAGCGCCCGCTCGGGCCAGGAGGCGCTGCGCTGCATCCTGGAGATGGAGTTCGCCGTCATCCTGCTGGACGTCAACATGCCCGACATCGATGGGCTGGAGACGGCCGGCCTGATCCGGCAATACAAAAAGTCCTCGCAGACGCCGATTGTCTTCATCACAGCGTATGTGGACGAGCTGCAGGCGCGCCGCGGCTATGCGCTCGGGGCCGTCGACTACATTCCTTCGCCCGTGGTGCCCGAGGTGCTGCGGTCCAAGGTGCGGGTGTTTGTCGAGCTGTTCCGGATGAATCGCCAGCTGCAGGTGCAGGCGGCCGCGCGGGAAGCCCTGGCGCGCTCCGAGGCGGCGCGGGCGGCCGCGGAGGAAGCGATCCAGCGGGCCGACTACCTGTCGCAGTCGAGCCAGCGGCTGTCGCGCTCGCTGAACATCGAAGAAACAATCGGCGCGCTGTTCGAAGTCGCCGTGCCGGTGCTGGCCGACCGGGCCGTGCTGGCGTTGACAAACGCCGACGGAACGCTGGGGCCGATGAGAAGCCACCCGCCCCCGCCCGGTGGCGCGACCGAGCCGCTTGCGGCTGGGCTGCGCGCGGCGCTGGAGCGGGCCATCGACAGCGGCCAGGTCGAACTCTGGCACGAGGCCGACGACGCGGCGGCGGTCTGCCCGTTGCTGGGCGGCAGCGATGCCCGCGGCGCCCTGGTGCTGTTCGGGTCGCCCGAGTGCATGGACGCGTCGCAGGTGGCGCTGGCCAGGGAGGTGGTGAGCCGGGCGTCGATCGCCATGGAAAACGCGCGGCTGTACACGGCCGTACAGGAAGCCGACCGTCGCAAGAACGAGTTCCTGGCCATGCTGGCCCACGAACTGCGCAACCCCCTGGCGCCGATTCGCAACGCCGTGCACATCATGCAGGGCGGCGACGTGACGCAGCTGACGATGAACTGGGCCCGCGATGTGATCGGCCGGCAGGCCGATCACATGGCCCGGCTCATCGACGACCTGCTGGACGTCTCGCGCATCGTCCAGGGCAAGGTGGTGGTCAAGCCCGAGCGGCTCACGCTGGCGACATTGGTGGAGCGGTCGCTGGAAGGCAGCGCGCCCCGCGTCGCCGGGCGCGACCAGGTGCTGGTGGTGGAAATGCCGCCCGAGCCCATCGAACTGGATGGCGACGCGGTGCGGCTGGCGCAGGTGTTGTCCAACCTCATCAACAATGCGTCGAAGTTTTCGGGCCCGCACAGCCGGATCACTTTGAATGCCAGCTACGCCGAGGGCGAGGCCACGATTTCGGTGCGGGACGAGGGCACAGGCATCGATCCAGCATTTCTGCCGCACGTCTTCGACCTGTTCGCCCAGGCCGACCAGTCGCTGGACCGGTCCCAGGGCGGACTGGGCATCGGGCTGACGCTGGTGAAGCACCTGGTGGAACTGCACGGCGGCCGCGTGTCGGCCCACAGCGATGGGGTGGGGAAGGGTACCGAGGTCAAAGTGGTGCTGCCGGCCCAGCCGGCGGCGGCGAAGGGTGGGTTGCACGCTCAGTGCGAGCGCGAGCCGCAATTGCGAACCAAGGCGCCCGGTCGCGTCCTGGTGGTGGACGACCTGGCGGCTTCGGCGGAAACGCTGATGACGTTGCTGGAGCTGGAGGGCTTCGAGGTTCGAGTCGCCAGCGAGGGCCGGTCCGCGCTCGAGATTGCCGAGCAGTTTCGGCCCGACGCCGTGCTGCTGGACATCGGATTGCCCGGCATGAACGGATTCGAAGTCGCGCACCGGTTGCGCGCGCAGCCCGAGTCGCGCGATGCCCTGTTGATTGCGCTGACCGGCTACGGCGAAGCCGAGAGCCGATCCCGCTCCGCGCAGGCCGGCTTCGACTTCCACATGGTCAAGCCGGCGGATTTGAACCTGCTGCTGACGATGCTGGCCAATCCGCAGAAGGCCCGCGCCACCAGCGCCAAGGTCGCGTAGCGGCCATTTAGGCAGAAGAACCCGCTGCTACAATGGCCGGCTCGCAGGAGAGGTGGATGAGCGGTTTAAGTCGCACGCCTGGAAAGCGTGTGAGGGTTAACAGCCCTCCGCGGGTTCGAATCCCGCCCTCTCCGCCAGAAACTCATATCAGATCGCTTCGCGGCGCATCAAGAATCCCGGCAAAGCCCAGCCAGTCGGGGCTTTACCAGCCATCGCACTTCGGCAATCGCATCGAGCGAATTTCGTAGCCAGGCATGGGTGCGTTGCCAGCCTCTGGCGAGTCTCGGCCAGTTGCTGACGTTCAAGTCCCGCGGCTGACCGGCTGAGCGTCGACAGCGCAGGGGCGGCCCATCTTCTCGAATGTCTCCAGCAGCGAGGTCACGCACTCCTGGCGGTCACGGCGCCCTTAAGGATGATCTAAGCAAGCGCTGGGACACTAGCTCGCTCAACTGAGGAGCTTTCCTGTGTTAGATGAGTTCGATGATGACCTCGAAGTCGAAGAAGTGCCCAATAGCGGCGAACACAGGGTCGTCGAACCCGCGGTTCGACCGCGTGTGGCTCGGTTGGTTTCCCGCTTGTATGGTGCCGCCGGAGCGCCGCTGCGCACCCGAATGCTTGCATGCCTCGTGCAACCGCTGGGGTCGCTCGGATTGGTCGCGGTCGCTTCAGGAGCCTTTGCGCAATTGCTATACCGGCGCGGTGACGCTGGTGTGGGGATTCCGATCGGCGATCTGGCAGGCTATTCGAACGATCAGATATTCGAGCTCGCGCGATTCGTCGAGCAGGTGAGTCCCGACGCGATCCAGCAGGTGGCCGGCCTTCTGGCTGACAACCCGGTTGGTGTCAGCGCGTTCAGCGCAGCGGTCGCGATACTGCTTGTGCGCGCCGTGATGGGCCTTCGGCCGAAGGACGTAAGGCCGGCAGAGGAGACAACGGCTGGCTCGAAACCTTCCGGGTTGAGCGGCGCAGCCGCCAGCGGCCGGAACAAGAACAGCTCCGGCCATGGATCAACTACGGCGCTGAACGAGCTAATCCGCCGCAACCGCGAAAGACCTGCGCCTGATCCGACCAATACAAGCCGTCCGTGAATCAACAGCCGGGCAGTCTCACTTCACGCCCGACTTCAACTGCTCAGGTCAGGGTGCTAGCCAAGTTCGACAACGTACCCTGCGAGCCGACGCATCTGGACTTGACATAGGCTCACCTCGCGGATCGTGGTGTGCGTGCGGGAAACCAAACAATACATGGCAGAACGAGAACCAGGCGACGCAGCGCGACCGGCCAAGCTGCCCTATCGGCTGAAGATGCTGTGTCTCTGCGGCGCGAATCTTTGATCCTCGATCCACAATTAACAATCGACGCCTTATCCCCCACAATGTTCGGTCTGCCCGTGAACGCCATGCAAACAAAGAGTTCTTCCATTCTCCCTGTCATCTTCGCAATCGCCGCGGGCGCCCTGGTTCCCAGTTCGGTGTCCTTGGCGGCCCGGCACCACGCCGCCAAGCCCGCTGCTCAAAAGAAGCCCGCGGCCCACGCGCCTGCCTCGGCGCCAGTAGCAGGGCAGACCGCTGTTGCCGGCGGGCTGCCAGCGCTGCCCGCCAAGGCATGGCTGCTGATGGACTTTGACTCCGGCGAGGTGCTCGCCTCGGCCAACCCCGACGAA
>JAAOZX010000264.1 GCA_012274225.1 Comamonadaceae bacterium
CGCTGCGACCGCGGCAACCGCTACTGCGGCATGCAGTGTCGGCACCAGGCCCGCGATCTGGCGCGACGAGAGGCCGCACAGCGCTACCAGCGCTCCTGGCACGGGCGCATCGCGCATGCGCAGCGCTCGCGTCGTTGGCGCCAGCGCCGTGCGGCCCGTGACGCCGTCGGCGCTGCAGGTGTCGACGCACATAACGTGACGCACCAGGGTTCCCGGTCGGGGCAGGCCTGGGCTCCACTGGCGGCATGGACACACGACAGCGCCTGCGTCGACGTCGCCGGCACGGCCGCCGACATCACGGCATCCAGTGCCCCGCCAGAACCCGCCATCGCCACCTCCGCCAACTGCTGGGCCTGCCGCCGATGCGGCCAGCGGCAACCCCCAGCGCTGCGTCTGGGCTTCGTGCGCCACGGTGTGCCGGCACGGCGGCGCCATGACCATAGCCCCTGACCTGGTGGCGCAGATCCTGCGCCTGCACACGGTGGAGAAGTGGCGCGTGGGCACCATCGCGCGGCAGTTGCATGTGCATCGCGATGCCGTGCGGCGCGTGCTCGCCGGTAACTGCGCGCCAGTGCACACCTCACCGCTGCGGCCCAGCCGCATCGATCCGTACCGGCCCTTCATCCTGGCCACCCTGGAGAAGTTCCCCACGCTCACCGCCGCGCGGCTACACGCCATGGTGTGCGAGCGTGGCTACGTGGGCGGACCCTCGCACTTCCGGCTGCTCGTGGCCGCGATGCGTCCGCGCCCGGCGGCCGAGGCCTACCTGCGGCTGCGCACGCTGCCTGCTGAGCAGGCGCAGGTCGACTGGGGTCACTTCGGCCACCTGCCCATTGGCCGCGCCCGTCGCCCGCTGATGGCCTTCGTGATGGTGCTCAGCCACAGCCGCATGGTCTTTTTGCGCTTCTTCCTGGATGCTCGGATGGACAGCTTCCTGCGCGGCCACGCCCTGGCCTTCGTGGCCTTCGCCGGCGTGCCCCGAGTGCTGCTCTACGATTTTGTTCCCGGGAACAAAATCGTACTTTTGTGCCCAGGCGCGTTATGTGCCCAACCGGCCTGAGCACCGCGCCGGCGATGGTGAGTCACCGACCACTGGGCACAAAATTCTCAGATCGATTGCAGCCACTTCATCAGGTCTTGGTCTTGCCGCCATCCGACGCAAGTCGGGGATACCGCCGAAGTCGTCGGAGGCATGCATGCCGCGAGCGCCGCTTGCTTGGTTCGCATAGTGATCTCAGCGTAACGATTGGTCGTCTCCAGGCTGACATGGCCAAGCCAGCCGCGGATCACGTTGGGCTCGACTCCGGCCTCCAGCAGTCGGACCGCGGTCGTGTGCCGAAACACATGCGGTGAGATCGTCTTGCCCTGTTCATGCACGTCGCTTCGAACGAGGTTTTGCGTGTGGCGCCTGACGAGCTTGTAGATGCCATAGCGCGTCAGTGGCTGGCGCCGGCTCGAGACGAAGAGCGCCACCTCTGCGCCGCCACCCTGAACCGTATCCAATTGCTTGAGCAATGCGGCTGTCTCAGGCCAGATGGGGCAGCCCCGCCACTTGTCGCCCTTGCCATGTAGGCGCACGCGCAGCGGCCCGTCAAGGTCGACATCGCCGACACGCAGATCGGCGACCTCTTGGACGCGAGCACCTGTGTTGTAGAGCAGCATCAGCAAGGCTTGATCGCGCAGGGCCTGACCACCCCGCGAAGTAAGCATCTGGAACAGTCGATCGATCTCCTCATGCTCCAGGTAGCGCGTTGGCGCAGGCGATGTTCGCTTGTTCGGAATAGCCTCGACACGCTCGGCCTCGGCCAGCATCTCGCAGTGATTCGTGGCGACGAAGCGGTAGAAGGTATGCAGCGCGGCCAGGCGTTGGTTGCGCGTTTGCGGCTTGTTGTGGCGCTGAACCTCGATCATCTGCAGGAAGTCGAGCACCCTCTGCGACGACAGATCGGTCAGGCCGAGTCGCGTGACCGGCCTGCGACACGAGCGGGCAACGAAGGCGAGAAACAGCTTGATCGTGTCGCGGTAGCTCTTGATCGAACCGGGTCGTAGGCCCTTCTGAACCTTGAGATGGTCTTCGAAGAAGCTGAACAGGACTTGCCCGACGGTGCTCATGATCGGCCTCTCCCGGGCGCGAACACCCGGAATCGTCGGTCGGCCTCGCGCAGCAGCTCTTCAGTGATCGTCAAGTACACCGCGGTGGAGGCCGGATCGGCATGACCGAGGAAAGTCGACAGACGGATCAAGCGCGTGTTCGGATCGACTCCCGATCGATACCAGCGCAACAAGGTCCCGACGGCGAAGGCATGCCTCAGATCGTGCAGCCGTGGGGCGCATACGCCGGCCGGCACGTCCAGTTCGAGCTGCGGCAGCAGCGAGTGAAACGTCAGGCTGATCGTGCCCTCATGAACAGCCCCGCGCCTGGTGAACGAGAACAGCGGCGCTTCGGGATCGGCTTGCGGGCCGAAGCGCCGGTCGAGGTAACGCGCCAGGCGCTCGCCCATGCGTGGGCCGAACGGCACGAGCCGGGACTTGTAGAACTTGGTATCGCGCACCGTCAGCATCGCCCGTTCGAAGTCAACATCGCCCACCAACAGCCTGGTGACCTCGCCGACCCGTAAACCCAGCCCGTACAGCAGCGCGAACACCGTCTCGTAGACGAGGGCGCGATGCGGTGCCTTCGGTCGTGTACGCATGCTGCAGGCGGCCTCAAGCAGCCGCTGCGCATCGGCGAGGCTGAACAGGTAGGGGATGCGCTGGCCGGTCACGCGCCGAGGACGAGCATTGACCGGATTGCGCTCGACCACTCCCTGCGTCACCGCCCAATCGAAGAACCGGCGTGTCACACCGACGAGGTGGTTATAGCTGCGCGCACGCTCGCGTGGACGAGAAGCGAGGAAGGCCTCCATCAGCCGAGAGTCGAGCTGATCCAACGCGACCACGCGCTGGTCGGCAAGGTAGGCGTCGAGCAAGTGCAGCGCGGCAGCCTCGGTCCTGTACTTGCAGCCCAGCGCTGTCTTGTATTGCAGGAAGGCACCGATCGGCCCGGCGAGCAGGCTGCGCAGCGGAGCGCCGGGGCGGCTCACAAGGCCTCCCCGTTGCCCAGGGCAACCTCGCGAAGTGCGGCAAGGTCGACCTTGGTGTAGATCTTGGTCGATTGGGGTGAGCGGTGGCCGACATAGTCGCCGATCGTCTTCAGCGAGAACTCGGCATCGACCAGACGTTGAACGCAGGTGTGGCGCAGCGTGTGTGCGCCAGCTCGGTGAACTCGTACGCCGGCGCGCTGCAGGTATCTCACCGCTGCCGACGACACAGCCGCGCTCGAGATCGGGCGCCACGGCGCCATCGACCGGAAGAACACGTGTCGATCGGCAGTCTGGGGACGCGCATTCTTCAGGTAGTCGATGATCGCCTCTGCCACGATGCCGGCCAGCGGATATGCTGACCAGTGACCGGCCTTGCGTTGAGGAATGCTCAGCCGCTCGCGCTGCCAGTCGATGTCCTCCAGCGTGAGCTGGGCCACCTCGTTGCCCCGCAAACCGTAGGTCGCCAGCAGCAACAGCATCGCGTAGTCGCGCCGGCCCAATGCGCAGCGCCGATCCACACAGCCGAGCATGTCTCGGACTTCATCCCAGGTGATGGCACGCGGCACACTGGCCAGGCGATGCAGACGCGGCACCTCCACCGCGGCGCTGAGGTCGCGCTTGATGATCCTCTCGCGGTAACAGTACCGAAGGAAGATGCGCAGCGTTCCGCACAGGTCGCGCCGGCTCGTGCGCTCCAGCCCGGCACAACGCTCGACGAGGAACGCGGCAAGCAGCGGCGGCGACGCCGACGCCAGCGAAGCAACGCCGGCACGATCGAGGAATGTGCTCAAGCCATTGAGGTAGTAGGCGTGCCGCTCAATGGTGTCGTCCTTCAACCCACGTTCGTCGCGCAGGTAGCCGGAAAATCCCGGAACCTCTGCTTGGAACGGAAACGGCTTGCGTTGCCGATGCGGTCCGACGCTGCCGTACAGCGCCAGCTCGAGCATCTGACGGACCGGGTTACGTGCATCGAACGCGACCTTCGCGCGCGCTGCTTCGGACCTGCATGACTTGCCATGGATCGACTCCCAGTATTGCGCGAATGGCTCAACATGCTCGAGTGCGGTCTGGCCGTCGATCGCGCCTCTGGCGCTGGCGAACTCGCCAAACTGACAAAGAATCGGCACGCGCTTAAAGACATTGCGGTCCGCATAGCCCTGCGTTCGCAGCCAGCTGACGTAGTGCTCGATGTAGGCGCCGGCGACATTGGCCCGAATGCGATCAACGGTGGCCGGCCGGATGAAATAGCGCTCCAACATGACAACCTCCAATCCATGGTGGGAAGGGAGATTGATCGTCGGTCTCAGGGCCTCGCGTTATGTGCCTATCCTCAAGGAAACTGCAAGGCTTGGCGCGGTGCTCAGGCCGGTTGGGCACATAACGCGCCTGGGCACAAAATTACGACAACATGAAGACGGCCGTGGACAAGGTCAAGAAGGGCAAGGGTCGTGTCGTCAACGAGCGCTTCGCCACCATGTGCGCGCACTACCTGGTGGACCCCGACTTCTGCAACGTGGCTAGCGGCTGGGAGAAGGGTGTGGTCGAGAAGAACGTGCAGGACAGCCGCCGGCGCATCTGGATCGACGCGGCCAAGCTCAGGTTCGGCAGCTTCACCGAACTCAACGCCTGGCTGGGCCAGCGCTGCCGGGGGTTGTGGGAGGAGGTCCGCCACCCCGAGCACGAGCAGTTCAGCGTGGCCGAGATGCTGGAGCACGAGCGGGAGCATCTGATGCCCATGCCGGCGCCGTTCGACGGCTACGTCGAGAAGCCGGCGCGGGTGTCCAGCACCTGCCTGGTAGCGGTGGCGCGCAACCGCTACTCGGTGCCGTGCGAGCTGTTCGGGCAGATGGTCAGCACGCGGCTGTACCCGGCCAGCGTGGTGGTCGTGGCCGACGACAGGATCGTGGCCCGTCATGACCGGCTGAGCAACGCCGGTGAGACGAGGTATGACTGGCAGCACTACATCCCGCTGCTGCAGAGGAAGCCCGGCGCACTGAGGAACGGGGCACCGTTCGCCGACATGCCCGAGCCGCTGCAGCGGTTGCGCCGAGCCCTGCTGCGCAACCCAGGCGGCGACCGGGTGATGGCACAGGTGCTGGCCATCGTGTTGACGGCCGGGCTGGATGCGGTGCTGGTGGCGGTGGAGTTGGCGCTGGAGACCGGGCCGCCGGGCAAGGTCAGTGTCGAGCACGTGGTCAACGTGCTGGGCAGGTTGAACGCGCAGCCGGCGCCGCCGACGGCGGCCACGCACTTGAAGGCCACCACGCCGCCATTGGCGGACACGGCGCGCTACGACCGGCTGCGTGCCGACAGTACGACGGCCGACGCCGTCGACGCCGCCATCGCTGCAACCACCGAGGGAGCCGGCCATGAAGCCTGACGTGCTGGTCGA
>JAAOZX010000265.1 GCA_012274225.1 Comamonadaceae bacterium
CCTTTCAGCATTCGCTCGTCATCGGCCATCGTGCACCAGATCGAGCCCAGCCTGGAAGAAGCCTCCATCAACCTCGGCGTCTCGCCGTTCTGGACCTTTGTCACCCTGACGGTGCCGCTGATGGCGAGCGGGCTGGTCGGAGGCATGATCCTGGTCTGGATCACGGCCGCGTCGGAGCTCAGTTCGACGATCGTCCTCTACACCAGCCGCTGGTCGACAATGACGGTGCGGATGTACCAGTTGCTGGAAGGCGGCGAGGGCGCGGGCTCCGCCTCGGCAGCCGCTGCGATCCTGATTCTTTTCACGGCCGCGCCACTGCTGATGCTGCATCGGCGGCTGCGCCGGCAGGATGGTTCGATGCTGTGAGCGACAAAGGATTTCTGCAGTGAACGACAGTCCCGGCGCCCCTTCGCTCAATTTCCGCAGCGACAACGTGGCCACGGTCGCGCCCGAGATCCTGCGTGCGCTTCAGGCCGTCAATCACGGACCGGCCGCCTCCTATGGCAACGACGAATACAGTGCGTTGCTGAAGCGAAGCTTTTCCGACCTGTTCGAGAGCGAGGTGACGGTCTTTCCGGTTTCCACCGGCACCGCGGCCAACGCCCTGTCGCTGGCCAGCTGCGCGCGTCCCTGGGGCGGCATCTATTGCCACGAAGAATCGCATATCCACACGGCCGAAGGCGGGGCGACCGAAGCGTTCAGCGGCGGCGCCAAGCTGATCGCACTTGCTGGCAAGAATTGCAAGCTCGAGCCGGCAATGCTGGCGCAAGCTCTGGAGCGCGCGGAACGCGGCAACCGCAACCGGCCGCAGCCGGACGCCGTCTCGATCACGCAGGCGAGCGAATATGGCACCGTGTACAGCCGCGAGGAGCTCGCCGCCATCGGCGCTTGCGCGCGCGATGCCGGCATCCGTTTCCACATGGACGGCGCGCGCCTCGCCAATGCCCTGGCGACATCGGGATGCAGTCCGGCCGAGATGACCTGGCGCACGGGCGTCGACATCCTCTCGTTCGGCGCCACCAAGAACGGAGCGATGGGGGCGGACGCCATCGTCGTGTTCAACCAGGCGCTGGCCGAGCCCCTGTCTTACCGGTTGCGGCGAGCCGGCCAGACCTGGTCGAAGATGCGTTTCGCCGCCGCGCAGCTCATCGCCTACGTCGAGGACGGCTTGTTCCTGCGACTCGCATCGCACGCCAACGCGCTCGCGTCGCATTTGGGTCGTGAACTGGCCGCGCTACCGGGCGCCCGCCTCGTCACGCCGGTCGAGGCCAACCTCGTGTTCGTCGCCCTGCCCGAATCGGCCATCGAGGCGCTGGCGGGTGCCGGCGTCCGCTTTGCCCGGCGGCGCGGCGGCGTCATTCGCCTGGCGACCCGCTTCGATGGGACCCAGGCCGAGGTCGATCAGTTGATTGCTCTGGCGCGCCGGGCGCTGCCTTGAAAGCCGGAAGCCATCCTCGCCCGAGGGCGCGTGAAAGTTGGCGCTCGCCGCGCCGCCGGGTTCAAGGCCGGGACGACCCTCAGACTCGCTTAAGGAATCTGGGCGATCATCGGCGCCCTTGATCTGTGGTTGCGCAGGCCAACGGGCACACGGCCTCACGGGCGCGAGGTGCGTCAATGTCAGGTTCATCCAATCGGGAGCGGCAATGGTCAAAGGTGTGTTTCTCGGAATCTTCCTGACGCTGGCGGTCGCGCTGGCCGGCACCTTTGCGCTGGTGCGCAGCGGCTCCATTCCGGCCAACGCCGATGCGGAACCCGGGCGCCTGGAAACCTGGATAGCGCAAACATCGCTGGAAGCCACGATCCAGCGCGATGCGCCGAAAGACACCAGCCCGGTAGCGGCGACCGACGCCAACCTTGTCGAAGGCGTGCGCCTGTTCTCGCAGAACTGCGCAATCTGCCATGGCTCGGCAAAAGGTGCCGCATCGCCCTCCCCCCTCGCCAAGGGCCTGCTTCCGAAGCCGCCGCAGCTGGCAACCGACGGGGTGGAAGACGACCCTGCGGCGTATTCGTTCTGGAAGATCAAGCACGGCATCCGGCTGACGGGCATGCCTTCGTTCGGGAGCAGCCTCTCCGACCGGGAAATCTGGACCCTGGCGCTCTTTCTGAAGCACATGGACAAGTTGCCACCCGTCGCGCAGCAGGCTTGGCAGCAAGTGAGGAATTGGCCAGAGAGGTCGGCGAGCCAACTGGTCCAGCAGTGAGCGCGGGCCGGTTTCTATACGCGGTTGAAGCCGGCGCGCGACGCGCTGATGGCGCGGTTGCCTCGGCGGCCTACCGCAACGGCGCGGGATGGGTCGGCTCGAACGTGCCCGACGGATGAGTGGGTTCGAAGTGCAGCGGCGGCTCGGCGGGCTCCAGGAATGCCGGCCTGGAGGTCCGGAAAAGGCGCTCGATCACCGGAGGCCGCCCCGGCTTGCCGCCGAAGTGGATTTGCCAGGCCCGGTCGTCGCCGGCCACGAGGCTCATGCCTTGCACCAAAGGCTTGTCGCAACGCTTCGCGCCGAAGCTGGCTGCGAGCACCCCCGCCGACGGTGTGAAATAGAGGGTGACTTCTGCCTTGCCGGGGCCGGCCTTCTGGAAGATGGCATTGCTGTAGTCCAGCGCGTTGGCGGAGCGCGCGACTTCCCAGGCCAACTTCCAGGCATCCTCGATAAGCCCGTCCCCGCCTTGCTTCAGACTCAAGCTATACCAATTCATAAGTTTCATTCCCCTCTAAAATGTTATCTTAAGTGATACTGAAGGAATATTCCAGCCAAATCGAGACTGTCGATGCGGAAGGGATAAACGGCTGGGTTGCAGGGTTGGACGCGGGACCGCGGATGCCGGCGGTCACCCGATCCTACGGCGCGAATCAGCCGGGTCCCACAAGGCAGCCAGCGCCGGCCCATACTCTGGGAAATACAACGACGAAAAGGACCATCGGCCATGCACGTGGACATCTACCGCCGGCGCGAGCCGGGCAACAAGTATTCGTATCTGCTGGTTCCGCAAGGCCAGCTGGTTCCCGAGGAAGTGACCAACATCGATTGGGAGGCGCGCCAGCGCAACATTGCCGTGGATGAGACAGCGGCGCACCTGGCGCCGTACGAGATCGACCAGCCGCGGCGGCAGATCGAGGAAAAAGGCTACGCGATCACCAGCGTGATGCATCAGGTCGAAGCGTCCGACCAGGCAGCGCCTTGAAAGGGCCTTTCGAGGGCCAGCTGCAGGACCGGGCCGGATAGACTCCACGGCTCGTGAATCCCCAAGCCGATCAACTTTGGCGTGCCCCGCGCTGGGCACTCGCCGCCCTGCTTGCCGTGCTCGGCATGCTGGGGCCCTTCTCGATCGACACCTACATTCCGGCTTTCTCGGGAATTGCGCGCGCGCTGGACGCGACACCGGTCCAGATGCAGCAGACGCTGTCGGCGTATCTGTTCGGCTTCGCCTTCATGAACCTGTTCCATGGCGCTTTGGCGGACAGTTTCGGCCGCCGGCCGGTCGTGCTCTGGGGTATCGCGGTCTTCACCCTGGCCTCGGCGGGATGCGCCCTGTCGCAGAGCATCGGCCAGCTGGTGCTGTTCCGGGGGTTGCAGGGCCTGTCCACGGGCGCCGGCATCGTGGTGTCGCGCGCCGTCATCCGCGACATGTTCCCGCCGGCGCAGGCCCAGCAGGTTATGAGTCAGGTGACGATCTATTTTGGCGTGGCCCCCGCCATCGCGCCCATCATTGGCGGCTGGCTGTTCGTGCACGCCGGCTGGCACGCGATCTTCTGGTTCCTCACCGGCGTCGGCGTGGTGTTGTGGACCGCCAATTTCCGGCTGCTGCCCGAGACGCTTCATGTGAGCCAGCGCCAGCCCTTCAATGTGCGCAACCTGATGCAGGGCTATTGGCAACTGGGATCGAATCCGCGCTTCCTGCTGCTGGCCCTGGCCAGCGGCGTACCTTTCAACGGCATGTTCCTGTACGTGCTGTCGGCGCCGGCTTTTCTGGGCGATCACCTGGGCTTGGCGCCAACCCAGTTCTTCTGGTTCTTTCTGCTGACCATCGCCGGCATCATGGGTGGCGCCTGGGTGAGCGGCCGGCTGGCCGGCAAGATCGCGCCGCGCCGGCAGATCCGCCACGGCTTCCTCATCATGCTGCTGGTGTCGCTGTTCAATGTTGCAGCGAACTTCGTGCTGGTCCCCAGTCCCGGCTGGGCCTTGCCGA
>JAAOZX010000040.1 GCA_012274225.1 Comamonadaceae bacterium
GCCAGTTGCAGCACCGGCGAGCCCGAACGCATCGCATGGGCCAGGCTCAATACCGGCGCGGCCAGCCGGTAGGCGTGCTGGCGCGGATCGTGTTCCAGCATGCCGGTTCCCACCAGCGTCTGGGTCAGGCGGCTCACGGTGGCCGCGGGCAGGCCGGTGCGCTCGGCCAGTTCACCGTTGCCCAGGACGTCGGCACCGGGTTTGAAGGCCCGCAGGATCTCGATGCCCCGCTCGAGCGAACGGTTCCGGGGCTTCTCGCGAAAGCGCGCGGCCAATGACGAGCCAGGGTCCGGGTTCAAGGGAGCCTCCACGAAGAATCATTTCCATCCAGTGGAATTAAAGCATGGTGTCGGGCGGCCCTTGTTCCTAGACTCCCAGTGATCGAAGTACCTGGCCGCAGAGCTTGGCTCCGCGTTCCATCCGAGCACCACAGGAGACATTCATGCAGACATTTCGTTCCACGTTCACCCGGCTGGGCGCCTTCCTGGCATCCGTGCTGACCGTCGCGGCGGTCGCGGCAACCCCGGCGCTGGCGGCCTTCCCCGAAAAGCCCGTGAAGATCATCGTGCCCTTCTCGCCCGGCGGCGGCACCGACCTGATTTCCCGGTCCCTGGGCATCCTGATGGCACAGGACCTGGGCCAGCCCGTCATCATCGACAACAAGCCCGGCGCCGGCACCATCATCGGAACCGACGCGCTGGCCAAGAGCCCGCCCGATGGCTACACGCTGGTGATGGCCACCATCGCGCACGCGGTCAATCCCAGCATTCATCCCAAGCTGCCGTATTCCCAGGACGCTGCGTTCGCGCCGGTGATGCTGGTGGGCCGTTCACCGAACGTCCTGGTGGTGCGGCCGGACAGTCCTTTCAAGTCGGTGAAGGACATCATCGCCGCGGCCCGGGCCAATCCCGGCAAGCTGTCCTTCGCCTCGCAGGGCTCGGGCACTTCGGCCCATCTGGCCGGCGAGTTGTTCAAGTTCCTGACCCACACGTCGATCACCCACATCCCCTACAAGGGCGCCGGCCCGGCGCTCACCGACCTGCTGGGCGGCCAGGTGGACATGATGTTCGCGACGGCCTCGGCGGCGGGCCCGTTCATCGAAAGCGGACGGCTCCGGGCGCTGGCGGTGACGACCGCCCAGCGGTCCCCGGCGGCGGTGCTGGCCAAGGTGCCCACCGTCGCGGAAAGCGGCGTGCCCGATTACGTCGCCGACAGCTGGTACGGCCTGTTCGCTCCGGCCGGCACGCCGGCGCCGGTGATCGCCCGACTGAACGCGGCGGCGAAGAAGGCGGCCCAGGCGGATGAATTCCGCAAGAAGGTCGAAGTCGAGGGCCTGGTGATCAGCGCCGGAACGCCCGAGGAGTTCGGCAAGTACGTCAAGGGCGAAGAGGTGCGCTGGCGCAACGTGGTCAAGGCCGCCAACATCACCGCCGATTGAGCGCACGCGCGTCGCCGCACGAGGACACCCCGATGACAAACCCGACACTGATCGAACTGAAGATCGCCGCTGGCATCGCCACGATCTTCCTGAACCGCCCGGAGAAGCGCAACGCCATGAGCGACGACATGCGCGCCGAGTTCATCGCCGCTCTGGAGCGGGTCGCCGCCGACAAGGCGATTCGGGCCCTGGTGCTGACCGGCAACGGCAAAGGGTTTTGCGCCGGCGGCGACATCGCCGGCATGGAGCGGCGCATGAGTGCGCCGGCCGGAGAGGTCGCCTTCAACGGCTGGCAGCGCCAGCAGCGGGTGCACCACGCGCAGTCGCTCTTGCACGACATGCCCAAGCCGACCCTCGCGGCCGTCAACGGCGCAGCCTCGGGACTGGGCGCGGACACGGCGCTGGCTTGCGACTTCGTCATCGCCAGCGATGCCGCGAGCTTCTCGTGGTCGTATATCCATCGGGGGCTGATCCCGGACGGCGGCGGCATGTACTTCCTGCCGCGCCGGGTCGGCCTGTCCAGGGCCAAGGAATTGATCTTCAGCGGCCGGAAGGTGGACGCCGACGAAGCATTGCAATTGGGCATCGCCGATCGCCGGGCCACTGCGGACACCCTGCTCACCCAGGCGCAGGAATGGGCCCGTGAGTTGAGCAGGGGCTCGGCCACCGCGCTGGCGCTGGGCAAGGGCATCCTCAACCAGACCTTCGAACTCTCGGCGAGCCAGGTGTTTGCGCAGGGCAGCCAGGCCCAGGGCATCTGCTACACCAGCACGGAACATCGGGACTCGGTGATGGCCTTCCTGGCCAAGAGCGCCGCGGCCCAAGCCGGCAAGACGCCACCGCGCGAAGCGAAGGACTGATCATGGACGCGATCTCGCGCCTGCTCCGGCCGCGCAGCGTGGCGGTCATCGGTGCCTCGACCGACGCCGGCAAGACCGCCGGTCGCCCGGTGGCTTACCTGCGCAAACATGGCTTTGGCGGCGACATCTATCCGGTCAATCCACGGGTGGACGCCATTGACGGGCTGCGCTGCTACCCCAACGTGGCGTCGCTGCCGGCCGTGCCGGATGTGGCCATCGTATTGCTCGGTGCCGAACGCGCCCACATCGCCGTGCGCGAACTGGCGGCCCGCGGCACTGCCGCCGCCATCGTCCTGGCCAGCGGCTACTCCGAGACCGGCGAGGCGGGCGCCCGCCGGCAGGCCCAGCTGATCGAGGCCGCCGGCGGCATGCGCATTCTGGGCCCCAACACCATCGGCCTGGTCAACCTCACCGACGGCATCGTCCTGTCGGCCAGCGGCGCCCTGGAAATGGACCGGTTTCCGGTGGGCAACATCGGCGTCGTGTCGCAAAGCGGCGGCATCCTGGGGGCGTTGCTGTCTCGCGCCGCGGCTCGCGGCATCGGCTTGTCCAAGCTGGTCTCCACCAGCAATGAAGTCGATCTGGACCTGTCGGATTTCATCGACCGGCTTGCCGACGACCCGGCGACGCGGGTGATTGCGCTGTATGTCGAGGGCGTGCGCAACCCGGAGAAATTCCGCGCTGCCGCGCTGAAGGCGGCGCGAAACGGCAAGCCGGTGGTGGCCTTCAAGGTCGGCCGGTCCGAGGCGGGGGCGAAGGCGGCTGTCTCGCACACCGGCGCCCTGGCCGGCGCGGACCGCATGTACGACGCCTTGTTCCAGCAGGTCGGCGTGATCCGGGCGCAGACCTTCGCGGACCTGCTGGACATTCCGGCGGCGCTGGCGACCGGCCGCGTGCTGCGCGGCAATCGCGTCGCCATCCTCACGTCGACCGGCGGTGCCGGCACGCTGGTCTCCGACAGCCTGGGTGTTTCCGGATTCGAGACGCCGCCACCCGACGCGCCAACCGCCGCCCGGTTGCGGGCGCTGCGGACCGGCGACCATGCCGCGCTCGACCGCAACCCGATCGATGTGACGCTGGCGGGGTTGCAGCCCGAACTGCTGCGGGGCGCGATCCAGGCGCTGCTCGACAGCCCGGGCTACGACGCGCTGGTGATCATCGTCGGCTCGTCCGGCGTCGCGATGCCCGAGCTGATGGCCGGCGCCATCGCGGACTGCCTGCACACCAGCGACAAGCCCGTGGTCGCCTACATCAGTCCGCATGCGCCCGAGGCGGCCGCACTGCTGACCCAGCGCGGCGTGCCGGCATTCGCCGCTGCCGAGAGCGTCGCCGCGGCGCTCGATGGCATGCTGCGGGCTGCGCGCTGGAACGCGCCAACGGCCGTTCCCGCGAGCCGGGCCGGGGTCGATATCACCGATCTTCCGGCCGGCTCGCTCGACGAGGCCCAGGCCAAGCAGTTGTTCGCGCGCTTCGGCGTGCCGTGTGTTCGTGAAATCGTCGTCGCGACGCCCGAAGAGGCGCAGCGGGCGGCGCGCGAACTCGGGCCCCGGGTCGTGTTGAAGGTCCTGTCGGGCGAGATCACGCACAAGAGCGACGTCGGCGGGGTTGCGGTGAATCTGACCCCCGAGGACATCGGCACGCGCCTGTCGGCCATGGCGACCGAAGTGAAGGCCAGGACCGGCGTGTCGCCGCAGCGTTTCCTGGTGCAGGAAATGGTTGCGGGCGGCACCGAGCTGATCCTGGGCATGCATCGCGATCCGCTGGGCACCGCGATCCTGCTCGGCATGGGCGGCGTCACAGCCGAACTGCTCAAGGACACGACCATGTGCCTATTGCCGCCGCAGGGCGGCCTCGCGCGTGAGGATGCGCTGGCCCTGGCGCGCCGGCTCAAGACCTGGCCGCTCCTCGATGGTTTCCGCGGCCGCCCCCAAGCCGACGTGGAGGCGCTGGTGTCGGCGATCGTCGCGTTCTCGCAGATGGCGAGCCAAATGGGCGAGCGCCTGGTCGAAGCCGAGATCAATCCGCTGTTTGTCCTTCCGGCCGGGCGGGGCGTGCGCGCGGCCGACGGCGTGGCCGTGCTGCGGGCGTGAGCGCCACAGCCGTCTCGTCACCGCGACCGGTCAGGCCGGTCCCTGCGGCTGGCCGCCGGGTCCCCAGATGGAAGGGCAGGCCGCCGAGCGATCGCGTGCCCAGCCAGCGGCCAGCCTCGACCTGGTGGAGGAAATCGTCCAGCAGCTCGTTGAACAGCATCGGCTCTTCCAGACCCTGCTGAGAACCATGCTCGGCTACCAGGGGCGGCGGCCGTGCCTGTACGCTACCATCCGTTTCACTTTCAAGGCCGAGCTTTCTCTAAAATCGGCGGAAAGCCGCCCCAGGCTTAGGATCAAGGATGAAGAAATCTGTTTTCGGTGTCGGCGTTTCGCTGCTGGCACTCTGCGGCGTGACAGCCCAGGCTCAGGAAATGGCGCGCGTGATGGCCGCCACGCCGGTCGTGCAGCAAGTGGCTGTGCCGCGCCAGGTTTGCACCACCCAGCAGGTCACTCAGCGTGGCGGGACAACGGGTGCCGGCGCGGTGATCGGCGGTGTCGCCGGCGGCGTGCTCGGCAACCAGGTTGGCCATGGCAGCGGCCGCGCAGCAGCGACGGTGCTCGGCGTTGTCGGCGGCGCGGTTCTGGGCAACACCATTGAAGGCAACCAGGCGCCGAATTCGCGGGTTCAGGATGTCCAGAACTGCACGACTCAGACGTTCTACGAGGATCGCATCAGCGGCTACAACGTGCGGTACGAGTACGCCGGCCGGGAGTACCAGACCCAGATGCCCTACGATCCAGGCCCGAGCATGCGGGTTCAGGTCCAGGTGACCCCGATCGTTTCAGGCGGCAGCTATCCTTCACGATAGGCGGGCCGACATGACTCCGGCGCTCTCGAGCCGCTGAGAAGTCGCTTTTCGCATACCTGACATCCTGTTATGGCCGCCGCCGCTGGCACGGCCATGCTGCGAGTCATCGATGTGAAGGTCGAAAGGAACGCACCATGAAGAAGTTCTTGGCCGTCTACACCGTTTCTGCCAGCGGCATGTCCGCGTCGAACTCCTTGCCGGAGGCCGAGTTGAGGAAGCGGCAAGCCGAGGGAATCAAGGCAGAGCGTTTCTCGCGCCGGCATCGCGGATGTCCGGAACAACATGACCGGTTTCACTGTCGTTCAGGCCGAGTCGCACGAGGCGGCGGCCAGGCTTTTCGAGAACCATCCCCATTTCATGGCATTCCCAGGCGAGGCCATCGAAATCATGGAATGCCTTCCCATCCCGTCGGTTTGAAACAATCTTGGCAGGGTGCATGAGCACCTAATCCTTCTCCTGCGACGCATTGCGCAACAACCAGTCCGAGAACGCCGCCACGTCCGGCCGGCCGACGGCGCGGCGCGCGGTGATCAGGTGATACGCGCGCGGTGAAGCGATGCGGCGATGGAAAGGCAGTACCAGCCGGTGCTGGCCGATGTGACGGCGCACCAGCGGGCTGATGCCCAGCGCGACGCCCTGGCCGTCGATGGCGGCCTGGATCAACTGGTCGTACTGACTGAAGCGCAGCATTCCGGCCGGCTTCATGCGATGCAGCCCCATGGCCTCGAGCCACATGTTCCAGGACGATGCGAGGCGGATGTTCTCGACATCCTCCTGCTCCAGCAGCACGTGGTAGCGCAGGTCCTCTGGTGCCTTCAGCGGCTGGCCACCGATGCCCTTGAGCCCGGGCGCGCAGACCGGGAAGACCTCCTCGCCGAAGAGCCGCACCGAACCGGCCGGCGCCAGGTCGGCCGGGCAATAACGCACCGCCAGTTCGACCGGTTCGCGGTCGACGTCGAGGATCTTGTTGTTGGCGGCGATGTGGATGTCGATGTTTGGGCACTCGGCGCGAAAGTCCATCAGCCGCGGCACCAGCCACAGCGACGCGAAACCCATGGTGCAGGACACCGTCACCGAGGTGCCGGGTTGCGAGCGGATCTCGTTGGCCGCTTCGGTGAGCAGGCGCATCGCATCGCCGGTGGCGCGAAACAGCTTCTGGCCGGACGGCGTGAGGCGGATCTGCCGATGCAGCCGTTCGAAGAGCGGCGTGCCGAGCTGATCTTCGAGCGTCTGCACCTGGCGGCTGACGGCCGACTGGGTCAGGAACAGCTCCGCGGCGGCCTTGGTGAAGCTCAGCTGGCGCGCAGCCGCTTCGAAGCCGCGCAACAGGTCCAGGGACGGGAGCAGGCGGGCCATTCACATTCCTTCAGCGCATGGAAAACATTCGCAATGAACGTTTGTCGCCAGCATGCCACCGAGTCAATATCCAGGTACCGCGACGATCGCGGAAAACCATTGTGCCGGCATGGGATGCGCCGGACGCATGCAAGGAGCCTGCCATGAACATCCGCCTGAACACCACCCCCGTGTGCCTCGCCAAGAGCCAGGCCGTGACCCTCACCGACGCGAAGGGCTCGCAGATCCGGTGCCTCAGCGGCGGGCTGTGGATCACGCAGGACCGCGACCCGCGCGACGTCGTGCTGCAGGCGGGCGAGAGCTTCACGCTCGATCGCGCCGGCCCGGCCATCGTCTGGGCATTTGCGCAGTCATCGGTGGAAGTGCGCGCTCCGCAGCCGCCGCGCCGATTTGCCGCCATCGCACGGCGCTGGGGCGCGCTCGCGCACGTCGCTACAGCGAGGGCTTCGGTGCCGCGGCGCGAGCTCGCCGCCGGGGTGCGCTGAAGGGCTTAACGGAGCGCGCGAATGTCCGGCGTGATCGCCGCGAGCACGTTCTCCGCAGTGGCGGGCGCCGGCATTCGCACCGGCTCCGGATTGGCGCTGCCTGAACGGGCGGCCACGCGTGCCGCGGCGACCGCCTCGCGCAAAGCCTCCCACACGCTGATGGCCAGCATGAAAGGCGGTTCGCCCACGGCCTTGCTGCCGCCGACGTTGTCTTCGCGATTGGCCTCGGGCCAGAGCTCGATCCTGAAATGTTCCGGCACGTCGCCGGTGGCCGGGATCTTGTAGGTGCTGGGCGCGTGGGTCATGAGCGTGCCCTGGTCGTTCCACACCAATTGCTCGGTGGTGAGCCAGCCCACGCCCTGGATGAAGCCGCCCTCGATCTGGCCGATGTCGATGGCCGGATTGATCGGGGTGCCGGCGTCGTGCAGGATGTCGACCTTCAGCAGCCGGCTCTCGCCGGTCAGCGTGTCGATGGCCACTTCGCTGCAGGCCGCACCATAGGCGAAGTAATAGAACGGCCGTCCCGTCAGCGTCGTCTTGTCGTAGTGGATCTTGGGCGTGCGGTAGAAGCCGTCGCTCCACAACTGGATGCGGTTGGCGTAGGCGGCCTTCACCACCTCGTCGAAGCTGCGCGTGGCTTTGGGCGAGATCACCTGGCCGCCGCGGAAAGTCACCGCGCCGGCGCCGCAACCGTCCAGCCCACTGACGAATGAAGCGAGGTTGTCCTTCACATTGCGCGCGGCGAACTGCGCGGCGCGGCCGTTCAGGTCGGTGCCGCTGGACGCGGCGGTGGCCGACGCGTTGGGAACCTTGCTGGTGTCGGCCGCGGTGGAACGCACCCGCTCGAACGGCACGCCCAACTCGTCGGCCACGACCTGCGCCACCTTGGTGTTCAGGCCCTGCCCCATCTCGGTTCCGCCGTGGTTCACCTGCACGCTGCCATCGGTGTACACGTGCACCAGCGCGCCGGCCTGGTTGAAGAAGGTGGCGGTGAAGCTGATGCCGAACTTCACCGGGGTGAAGGCGATGCCGCGCTTGATCACCGGGCTCCTGGTGTTCCAGGCCGCGATCGCTGCGCGCCGCTGGCGGTAGTTCGACGTTCGCTCCAACTGAGCCATCAGCGGCTGCAGGATGTTGTCTTCCACCTTCATCTGGTAGTGGGTGATATTTCTATCTTCGACGCCGTACAGGTTGCGCATGCGCACATCCAGCGGGTCCAGCGCCAGATGCCGCGCGATGTCGCCCAGGATCGCCTCGATGACGATCACGCCCTGCGGGCCGCCGAAGCCGCGGAACGCCGTGTGGCTCTGGGTATTGGTCTTGCAGCGATACGACGCGATCTCCACATGAGACAGGAAGTAGGCGTTGTCGGTGTGGAAGACGGCGCGGTCGGCCACCGGCCCGGACAGGTCGGCCGAGAAGCCGCAGTCGGCCAGCATGGTGAGCTTCAGTCCGGTGACCAGGCCGCTGTCGTCGAAGCCGACCTGCCAGTCGTAGGCGAACGGATGGCGCTTGCCGGTGATCATGAAGTCGTCGTCGCGGTCCAGCCGCAGCTTCACCGGCCGCTTGAACTTGCGCGCCGCCAGCGCCGCCCACACCGCCATGTGGCCGGCCTGGGTTTCCTTGCCGCCGAAACCGCCGCCCATGCGCCGGCACTCCACCGTCACCGCGTTGTTCTCCAGCCCGAGCGCATGGGCGACCCAGTGCTGGACCTCGCCCGGATGCTGGGTGCTGGAGTGGATGTGCCACTGGCCCTGCTCCAGCGGCAGCGCGTACGCCACCTGGCCTTCCAGGTAGAAATGTTCCTGCCCGCCCACCTCCAGTTGCCCCTCCAAGGTGTGGCGCGATCGCGCCAGCGCCGCTTCCGGTTCCCCGCGCCGCACGGTCACCGGGGGCAGCACATAGCTCTTCCTTGCATGTGCGTCGCGCGGCGACAGCACCGGCGGCAGCGGGGCTATCTTCGCCTGCACCTTGCGCGCCGCGCGGCGGGCCTGCATCACCGTGTCGGCCACCACCACGCCGATCACCTGGCCGACGTGCTCCACCTTGTCGCGGGCGAACACCGGTTCGTCGTGGACGAAGGTCGCCAGCATCGGGTCGCCGGGGATGTCTCCGGACAGAACCACGCCGTGCACGCCGGGCATTGCCAAAGCTGCGACGGTGTCGACGCTGAGCAAGCGACCGTGGGCGACCGTGGAGAGGATGGGAGCCGCGTGCAACGTTCCCCTGACCTCGGCGATGTCGTCGACATAAGTGGCGGCGCCGGCCACCTGCGCGCGCGCGCTTTCGTGCGGGAGTGAAGCACCGGAGGCCGGACCGGAAGAGGTCATCGCATGGGACGAGTGGGTGGCCGGCGCGATGTTGCGCTCGCCCGCATTCGCGGCGCCGCCGGGAGCCGACTTGAAGTCCTTGTCACGCATGTTCATGCGGCCGACCCCTCAAGGTCGAAGCGCTCCAGGTTGATCCCGTCCATGCCCTGGCTCTCCAGCCAGCAGCGCTGCATCAGGTTGCCCAGCACCGCGCTGCGGTAGCCGGCCGAGGCGCGCATGTCGGAAATCGGCTGGAACTCGGCGCGCAGAAGCGTCGCGGCTTCGGCCGCCGTGTCCTGGGTCCAGGGCCGGCCCAGCAGGAAGGCCTGGGTTCTAACGGCGCGTGCCGGCGTGGCCGCGACGCCGCCAGCGCCAATGGAAATCCTGGCGACCTTGCCGTGGTCCAGCACGAGGTTGACCACCAGGCACACCGCCGAGATGTCGTCGTCGTAGCGCTTGCTGATCTTGTAGGCGCGCAGGAATTCCTGCCCGCACCCCGGCCTTCCCCCAGCGGGGGAGGGGGAAAGAGGCCGCGGCACCTTGATCCACGCCAGCACCTCGTCGGGCGCCAGCACGGTCTTGCGGTAGCCGGTGTAGAAAGCCTCCAGCGGCATGTCGCGGTGGCCGCGCGCGCTCATCAGGACGATGTGCGCGTTCAGCGCGATCAGCAGCGGCATCGAATCGCCGATCGGCGAGCCGTTGGCGACGTTGCCGCCCAGCGTGCCCGAGTTGCGCACCGGCAGGCCGGCGAACCGGTCGGCGAAGGTCTTGAGCTGGGGCCGCTCGGCCACCAGCGCCGCGAAGGCATCGGTCAGCGTCGCAGCCGCGCCGATGGCGATGTGGTTGTCGTAGTGCTCGATGCGCTGCAGTTCGGCCACCCGGGTCACGTCGAGCACGAGCGGAAGACGCATGTGCATCTTGGTGACCCACAGCCCGACGTCGGTGCAGCCGGCGACGATCTGCGCTTGGGGGTGCGCGGCACGCAGGGCCAGCAGCTCGGCCAGGGTCCGGGGCGCGAGGTAGGTCGGCGGCGCAGCGGCCGGCTCGTCCTCGGCCAGGCTCTGCAATTGCGAGCGCAACCGCTTTTCGTCGATGGGCGCTGCCGGCAACCGCGCCATCTGCTGCGCCGCGTCCAGGATTGGCCGGTATCCGGTGCAGCGGCACAGATTGCCCGACAGCTCCTCCTGGGCCAGCTCGCGGGTGATCGACTCGCCGCGGGCGACGTGGTTCTGGTACATGCCGAACAGGCTCATCACGAAGCCCGGCGTGCAAAAGCCGCATTGCGAGCCGTGCGACCGAACCATCGCCTCCTGGGCCGGGTGCAGCGCGCCGTCGGCGCCGGCAAGATCTTCGACGGTCCACAGCGCCATCCCGTCGATCGAATGGGCCAGCCGGATGCAGCTGTTGATCGCCCGGTAGCGCAGCGCAGGTCCGCCCGGGGCCGCGCTTGCGGGCGCCAGCTCGGCCAGTACCACGGTGCAGGCGCCGCAGTCGCCTTCGCCGCAGCCTTCCTTGGTCCCGACCTGCCCCAGGTCTTCGCGCAGCAGTTCCAGCAAGGTCCGGTCGGGTGGTACATTGTCCAGCGCAACCAGCTGCCCGCGCCGGATGAAGCGGATCGTCTTTGTCTTGGCTTGCATGGATTCAAGTATGGTTGATTTCCCGGCAGCGGGAAAATGCAGGCCCTCACGTCATGAGACAAGGAACGCGATTGGACGCCAGAAACCGCCGTGAAAGCAGGGTCTTGCCGGCGCTGACGGGGGCGGCGGCTTGAGCGTGCCCCGCCTCCAGCTGGCGCACATCACCAAGCGCTACCCCTCGGTGGTGGCCAACAACGACGTGTCGCTCGCGGTGCAGCCCGGGCAAACCCATGCCGTGCTGGGCGAGAACGGCGCCGGCAAGTCGACGCTGATGAAGATCATCTACGGCTCGATCAAGCCGGACGCGGGCGAGGTGCTGTGGAACGGCCAGCCGGTGCAGATCCGCAACCCGCAGGAAGCGCGGGCACTCGGTATCAGCATGGTGTTCCAGCATTTCAGCCTGTTCGACACCCTCACCGTCGCCGAGAACGTCTGGCTGGGCGTGGACAAGGCCCTGTCGCTGGCACAGGTCACCCGGAGCATCACCGCCAAGGCCGCCGAGTACGGGCTGGACATCGACCCGGCCCGCCACGTGCACACCCTGTCGGTGGGCGAGATGCAGCGGGTCGAGATCATCCGCGCGCTGCTGACCCAGCCCCAATTGCTGATCCTGGACGAACCGACCTCGGTGCTGACGCCGCAGGCGGTGGAAAAGCTGTTCGTGGTGCTCAAGAAGCTGGCCGCCGAAGGCTGCAGCATCCTGTACATCAGCCACAAGTTGCATGAGATCCGCGAGCTGTGCAGCGCCTGCACCGTGCTGCGCGGCGGCAAGGTCACCGGCGTGTGCAATCCGCAGCAGGAGACCAACGCCTCGCTCAGTCGCATGATGATCGGCGCCGAGCCGCCGGCGCTGCAACACCGCGAACGCCAGCCGGGCGATGCGGTGCTGCGCGTGAACAACCTGCACCTCCCGCGCGACGACCAGTTCGGCGTCGACCTCGACGGCATCACGCTGGAAGTGCGGGCCGGCGAGGTGGTGGGCATCGCCGGAGTTTCCGGCAACGGCCAGCAGGAGCTGCTGTATGCGCTGTCCGGCGAGGACACCCGGGCCCAGCCATCGGCGATCCAGGTCCTGGGCAAGGACGTCGGCCGCTCCGGGCCCGCGGACCGGCGCCAATTGGGCGTGCATTTCGTCCCGGAGGACCGGCTGGGCCGCGGGGCCGTGCCCACGCTGGGCCTGGCCCACAACCTGATGCTCACGCGCACCGAAGCCATAGCGCGCAGCGGCTGGATCGACCTGAAGGCCTTGCAGCGACAGGCGCAGGGCATCATCCAACGCTTCAACGTCAAGGCCGGCGGCCCCAATGCCGCGGCCCGATCGCTCTCGGGCGGCAACCTGCAGAAGTTCATCGTCGGGCGCGAGATCGACGCCAATCCGAAATTGCTGATCGTGTCGCAGCCGACCTGGGGCGTGGACGTCGGTGCCTCCGCCCAGATCCGCGGCGAGATCCTCGCGCTGCGCGACGCCGGATGCGCGGTGCTGGTGGTGAGCGAGGAGCTGGAGGAGCTGTTCGAGATCTGCGACCGGCTGCACGTGATCGCGAAAGGACGCCTGTCGCCGTCGATCGCGCGCTCGCGCGCCACGGTGACGCTGATCGGCGAGTGGATGAGCGGTTTGTTCGACTTTGCGGGACAGACCGCAGACGCGCAGCGGCCAGCCCTGTCCCCAACTGATCAAGGCGCGCATGCTTAAGCTCGAACCCCGCGCCGAGCCGTCGCGGCTGTGGAGCATCGCCTCGCCGCTGCTGGCGCTGGTGCTCACCGTCGTCATCGGGGTGTTGCTGTTCCTGGCCCTGGGCAAGGACCCGGTCAAGGGGCTGCAGGTGTTCTTCTGGGAGCCGATCCGCTCGCCCTATGCGCTGGGCGAGCTGATGGTCAAGGCCACGCCGCTCCTGATCATCGCGCTGGGCCTGGCGGTGTGCTTTCGCTCCAACGTCTGGAACATTGGCGCCGAGGGCCAGTTCGTCATCGGCGCGGTGGTAGCCGGCGGGGTGGCCCTATTGGCGGACAAGGACACCGGCCGCTGGATCGTCGCGGCGGTCCTGCTGGCCGGGGTTCTCGGCGGCATGGCCTGGGCCGGACTGACGGCCTTGTTGCGCGACCGGTTCAACGCCAACGAGATCCTGGTCAGCCTGATGCTGGTGTACGTGGCCGACATGGTGCTGAGCTACCTGGTCTACGGACCGTGGAAGGATCCGGCCGGCTACAACTTTCCGCAGACCAAGACCTTCGAGGCGGTGACGCAGATCCCGCGATTGATGGCCGGCTCGCGCGTGAGCATCGGCCTCGTGATTGCGCTGGCCGGCGTGGCCGCGCTGTGGGTGTTCCTGTTCCGCACCCGCGCCGGCTTCGCCCAGCAGGTGGGCGGGCTCGCCCCGGCAGCGGCCCGCTATGCCGGCTTTTCCTCGCGGCGCGCGCTGTGGGTTGCGCTGCTGACTTCGGGCGGCGCGGCAGGCCTCGCCGGCGCACTGGAAGTGGCGGGCCCGATCGGCCAGCTCACGCCCTATGTGCCGGCCGGCTATGGCTTCGCCGCCATCATCGTGGCCTTCGTCGGCCGCCTGCATCCGGTGGGCATGGTGTTCTCGGCCGTGCTCATGAGCATGTTCTATATCGGCGGCGAGCTGGCGCAGTCGCGCCTGGGGCTGCCCAAGTCGATGACCGGGGTGTTCCAGGGTCTGCTGCTGTTCACGCTGCTGGCCTGCGACACGCTGATGACCTACCGCATTCGCTTGCAGCCTGCGTTGAAGGGGGCGGCATGAACAAACAGGACAGCCGGACGCAGAAGACGCAAAAGGCGCAAAAGGAAACCGGAATCGCTTCAATGATTTTTCTTCAATTGATTTTTTTGCGTCTTCTGCGTACTTCTGCGTCTTCTGCGTCCGGTATTTGGACGTTCGGGATCTGAGATGGAATCCTACGCACTGCTCCTCGCCGCGACGCTCAACGCCGGCACGGTGTTGGCGCTGGCCTCGCTGGGGCTGTTGATCAACGAGAAAGCCGGCATCGTCAACCTCGGCGCCGAGGGCATGATGCTGTGCGCCGCCATCGCCGGCTTCGCCACCGTAGTCCACACCGGCAACGACTGGCTGGGTTTTGCCGCCGGCATGGGCGCCGGCGCGTTGCTGGCGGCGCTGTTCGGCGTGCTGGTGATCTGGCTGAACACCAACCAGTACGCCACCGGGCTGGCGCTCAGCCTCTTCGGCGCCGGGTTCTCGGCCTTCGCCGGCATCCAGTACGTGCAGGAGAAATTGCCGCCGCGGCCGCACTTCGCCATTCCCGGGCTGGCCGACATCCCGCTGCTGGGCCCGGCCCTGTTTCGCCAGCATCCGCTGGTGTACCTGTCGATCGCGCTGGTGGCCTGGCTCGTCTGGTTCCTGTACCGCTCGC
>JAAOZX010000266.1 GCA_012274225.1 Comamonadaceae bacterium
GTGGCTTGCATAAAACTCTGGCTGGAACTCGAAGGCTGCGCTCGCGGCAGGCCCTCAGGCGATCTTGAATCGGGACACCGACTGGCGCAGCTCTTCGGCCATGCGCGACAGCTCACGCACCTGCTGCGCGGTGGAACGCGTGCCTTCGCCGGTTTGCTCGGTCACCGCGAAGATGTGCTGGATATTGCCCGCCACCACGTTGGCGGACTGGGCTTCCTTGGAGGCCGATGCCGAGATCTGCTCGATCAGTTCGGCCAGACGCCGGGACACCTGGTCGATCTCGGTCAGGGCCGTGCCGGCGTTGTCGGACAGCTTCGCGCCTTCCACCACGCCCTGGGTCGAGCGCTCCATGGCGGCCACGGCGTCCTGCGTATCGGTCTGAATCGCCTTCACCAGCGCCGAGATCTGTCGCGTCGCATCGGCGGAACGTTCCGCCAGCCGCTGCACTTCTTCGGCCACCACCGAGAAGCCCCGTCCGGCTTCACCGGCCGACGCCGCCTGGATAGCCGCGTTGAGCGCCAGCACGTTCGTCTGCTCCGTGATGTCCGAAATCAGTTCGGTGATTTCGCCGATCTCCTGCGAAGATTCGCCCAGCCGCTTGATCCGCTTGGAGGTTTCCTGGATCTGGTCGCGAATCGAGTTCATGCCGCCGATCGCGTTCTGCACCGCCTGCAACCCGGATTCGGCGGCCACCAGGGATTGCCGGGCCACCTGGGCCGACTCCTGCGCCTGGCCCGATACCTCGTTGATGCGGCCGGCCATGTCGAGCACCGACTGGCCGGTTTCGCGGATCTCGCGCAGCTGTTCGGTCGAGGCGGCCAGCAGTTCGGTCGAAGTGCTTTCCACCTGCGCCGTCGTCTGCGCCACCTTGGTCGCCGTGTTCTGCACGTTGCCCACCAGCTGGCGCAGCTCTTCCACCGTGTAGTTCACCGAGTCGGCGATGGCGCCCGTGATGTCCTCGGTCACCGTGGCTTCCTGGGTCAGGTCGCCTTCGGCCACCGTCTGCAGTTCGTTCATCAATCGCAGAATGGCCGCCTGGTTGGCGTCGTTGACACGCTTGGCCTCCTGCTCCTGCTGCTCGGCCTCCAGCAAGTGCTGTTCGGCAACGGTCTGGCGCTTGCGGCTGTCCTGCAACTGCACATAGGCCAAGCCGACGGCGCACAGGATCGCGAAGATGGAAGACAGGCCCAGGGTGGCCAGCGCCGAGGCGCTCAGGCCGGTTTGGGCCGACAGCTTGGACTGCAGTTCTTCCAGCGAACGGCGCAGCGGCTCGCTGTCCGAGATGATGGCCCCCTGGGCTTCGCGCGCCGAGACCAGGCCCTGCAGGTTGCCCAGAATGGCGCCTGCTTCCTTGCGGGTCTGCTCATACAGCTTCATCAGCGCTTCCAGCCGCTCGCGGACCTGCGGGTCCTTCGCGGCGGACAGACGCAGCTCGGAACTGCCGTCGAGCAGACCCTGGGCGATTTCCTTGAACGAGTTCAAGTCCTTGCCCAGCAGGAACACGGCCTCGGGGCTCACGCCTTCCATCGTCAGGAATTCGTTGGCCGACTTGCCGATCCGCTGTGTCAACATCACCAGCTGCCCCGCGGCTGAGATTTCGGCCGGCGCCGCGTTCTGCTGCAGCTTCAGCGATGAGATCGTCTCGGCGATTTCCAGCAGGTCGGAGGACTGGCGGTTGATGGTGCGCAGGGCGCTGCCCACCTGGGTCAGAATCTGTTGCTGGCCCATCACGACGTTGGCGTTCTTTTCGGCGCGATCCACCATCGGAACGATCTTGTCCAGGTCGTCCCGCTGTTCGTCCTCGAGCGGCTTCAGGCGCATCGCTTCGTCACCACTGCGCAGGCCACGCAAGGTCTTGGCCAGCGACTCGGCGCTTTCCTTCACGTCGGGGAAAGCCTGGGCGCTGCCCACCAGTGCCTGCGACACGGACTTGGCAAGGCGCTGCGACTGCATCAGCGACTGGCCGGTGCCCGCCACCTGCTGGGCGACCTTGTCGGCCCGCGCCACCGCGAAACCGGCGACCGTGAACAACACGGCGAGGGCGACGACCAGCAGGATGAACAGGATGCGCTGGTGCGCGCCGATGCTGCGGCGCCCCAGCAGCGGCACCGAGATCAAGTCGGCCTCGTCGACCGCATCCAGCGGCGCCTGCGACGAATCCTCTTGCGCAACCGTGTCCGTGTCGGCTTGGGAGATCGGCATGGTGGCGCTGCGGGGATTCACGCTTGCCATCGGATCGAGCCGGCCGTCGGCCATTCCAAGGCTCAGCGCGCTGCTGTGTTCCATCGAGGGCTCGGCGCCCTTCTTGGCGAACAGATTTTTCAGTTGGTCAACGACGGACATGATCTGCCTTCCGGGGGAAACTCAAGCGCTGATGCTCAGGAACTGGGGTTGTTGCGACAACGCCTGCAGGTTGATTTCCTGCCAGTACGCGCCGCTTGTATCGGTGTAGCCGCTGCCGAAATAGCCAGGCGACCCCTCGGGTGGCGCCGTGGACGATGCGAACGCATCCATGTTGCGCAGCCCCGCCAGACGGTCGATCAGCAGGGCGCAATTGACCTCGAGCGCCGCGTTCAGGGCCACCAGTCGCGACTCGGCCCGGGTCGCGTCGGACCGGACCGCCGGGGAGCTGCCGGCCACGAAACTGGCCATGTCCACCACGCCATACAGGCCACCGCGCAGGTTGGCGACCCCGAGGAACCAAGCCTGGGTGTAGGGCACCGCCTGGGTGCTGGAAAACGGAAAGATCTCACCGGACTGCGTCAACGGAAACAGGTACTTGGTTCCGGCAGCCTCGACCGCCAGCCACGAGGCCTGAATCCCCTCGGTGCGGGCCATCTGCAGACGGCTGGCGAGGCGGCTTTGGAGTTCTCGGAGGGCTTCTCGATTGGCCATGGCGGCTGTTGGGTCAGCTCAAGGCCTTGATCTTGGCCATCAGTTCGCCGGCATCGATCGGCTTGGTGATGTAGTCTCGCGCGCCCTGGCGCATGCCCCAGACCCGGTCGGTCTCCTGGTTCTTGCTGGTGCACATGATGATGGGCACGTCCGCGTAGAGCGGGTCGCGGGTGATCGCACGGGTGAGCTGGAAACCGTTTTGGCCGGGCATCACCACGTCCATCAGGATCAGATCGGGCTTTTCCTCGGCCAGCCGCCGGAAAGCATCGTCCGCGTTCTCCGCGGTCTTGACCGCAAACCCCTTCTTTTGCAGCAGGTCGGTCATGAACATCAGTTCGGTCTTGGAATCGTCCACGACCAGAACCTTATGAATCGCCATCACATCACTCCTTGTTTTGCGGCGCCGAACTGCTGCACTGTCTGCAGCAACTGGTCCTTGGTAAATGGCTTGGTCAGGTAGTCCTGTGAACCGACCATGCGGCCGCGCGCCTTGTCGAACACGCCGTCCTTGGATGACAGCATCACGACCGGGACCGAAGCGAACCTGGCGTTGCGCTTGATGATCGCGCAGGTCTGGTACCCGTCCAGGCGCGGCATCAGGATGTCGCAAAAGATCAGGTTCGGCTGGTAGTCGTTGACCTTTGCCAGCGCGTCGAAGCCGTCCTCCGCCAGCAGCACATCGTGCCCGCCCTGCTTCAGGAAAATCTCAGCACTGCGCCGGATGGTGTTGCTGTCGTCGATCACCAACACCTTCAACCCCGTCGTGCTCACTTGACGCTGCTCCTTGTGTAACTGCTCGGTGCGGCATCATCCGAAGATGTAACTAGCCACCGGTTCAAATCTGAACCATCTCAAAGTCTTCCTTGCGGGCCCCGCATTCAGGGCAGGTCCAGTTCATCGGAACCTGCGCCCACGAGGTTCCGGGTGCGATCCCATGATCGGGGGCGCCGGCGACCTCGTCATAGATCCAACCGCAAATCAGACACATCCAGGTTTTGCTCTCTGTCACAGCTTAAAGGGCCTTCGAATAGAATGCAACGATTGTATCGAGGCCCTCAGCAGGTCCACCGCATAGCGCGCCATTGGCTGAAAGATTCAGGCCTATGACAAACCCCAGTTCCACCGACAATTCCCCGGTCCCCGATGCCGCCGATGACGACGCCGGCAACCCCGCTTGCGTGATCGTTTTCAACGCAAGCGACCCGAGCGGCGCCGGCGGATTGGCGGCCGACATCACCGCTGTCGCATCGGTCGGCGCCCACGCGTTGCCGGTCGTAACCGGCGCCTACGCGCGCGACTCCGCCGAGGTGTTCGACCATTTCTCCTTCGACGAGGACGTGATTGCCGAACAGGCACGGGCGATCCTCGAGGATGTCCCGGTGCAGGTGTTCAAGGTCGGCTTCGTCGGCAGCCCGGAAGCGATCAGCACGATCGCCGAGATCGCCGCCGACTACGCCGAGGTGCCGCTGGTTGCTTACATGCCGGACCTGTCGTGGTGGACCGAAGGTCAGATCGATCTCTATCTCGACGCGTTTCGTGAACTGATGCTGCCGCAGACGACCGTGTTGGTAGGAAACCACAGCACGCTATGGCGCTGGCTTCTGCCCGATTGGAGCAGCGACCGCAGCCCCACAGCGCGCGACATCGCCAAGGCAGCCTCGGACATGGGTGTGCCCTACACGCTGGTCACCGGCATCCCCATGCCGGACCAGTTCATCGACAACGTCCTGGCCACGCCCCAGGCAGTGCTCGGGAGCGAAAAGTTCGAGCGTTTCGAAGCGATCTTTTCCGGCGCCGGCGATACCCTGTCGGCGGCGCTCGCGGCGCTGGTGGCCAGCGGTACCGACCTGGTCGCCGCGTCCACGGAAGCCCTGGCCTATCTCGATCGTTGCCTGGACGCGGGATTCCGTCCGGGCATGGGCAACGTGGTGCCCGACCGCCTGTTCTGGGCCCAGCCCGAAGGCGAAACCGAAGAACTTACCGAGGAAGAAGCGAAGGCCCTGCAGGTCTTCGACATGCCTGCCCATGACACCAAACACTGA
>JAAOZX010000267.1 GCA_012274225.1 Comamonadaceae bacterium
AACAGCGTGAAGAAATAGAACCAGCGGTCCGGATTCAGCGACAGCCCGAGGAACGACGCGATCGGCGGATCGGGCTTGGTGAGGATGATGCCGTTGACGCCGCCGGTCCAGTCCTCCAGGCGTTTGTACTTCAACAGTTGCGGCAGGGCCACGCCGAGCGCGAACGTCGCCAGCGCGAGGTACGTGCCCTCCAGGCGCAACGCCGGCAGGCCGAACAGGAAGCCGGCGACCAGGCACACCGCGCCGGCCAGCGGGATGCAGGCCCAGTACGGCACGCCGAACTTGTCCATCAGGATCGCGGTGACGTAGGCGCCGATGGCGTAGAAGGCGCCGTGGCCCAGCGAGATCTGGCCGTTGTATCCGGTCAGGATGTTCAGGCCCAGCAGCGCGATCGCGTAGATCAGGACCATCGCGAACTGGAAGGTGCGGTAGTTGCTGACGAAAAACGGCAGCGCGCAGGCGAGGGCCAACAGCACGGCGAGCCACAGCACCTGACCTTTGCGGAAACCGGCGGGCGCGGCCGAGAGCTCAGCGCGCCGGCCAGCTGGCGTGGTGTCGATTGCGGATACGGCGTCCATCGATCAGACCCTCGTCACGATGACTTTGCCGAACAGGCCAGCGGGCCGCACCACCAGCACGCCCACGATCAGGACCAGCGCGACGGTGAGCTTGAGTTCGGTGCCGATCAGGTAGGCGCCTACCAGGTTCTCCAGCACGCCGACGATGAAGCCGCCCAGCACCGCGCCGCCGGGACTGTCGATGCCGCCCACCAGCGCGCCGGCAAAGGCGTACAGCAGGATGCCGGACATCATATTCGGGTCCAGAAAGACAATCGGCGCGACCATCATGCCCGCGGTGGCACCGATGGCCGCCGCCAGTCCCCAGCCCAGCGCCAGCATCCAGCCCACGCGGATACCGACCAGCCGGCTCGAATCCGGATTTTGCGAAGCCGCGCGCATGGCCAGCCCCAGCGGTGTAAAGCGGAAGAACAGATATACCAGCAACAGCACCGCCATGGTGACGGAGATGGCGCCCAGTTCGTGCGAGGAAACGAGGTGGGTGCCGAAAGGCGCCTCAGCCGGGAACGGGCTCGGGAACGACTTGATCGTGTAGGTATAGATCCAGCCGGCCAGGCTGTTGAGTATGAACAGGATGCCGAGGAACACCACCACCACCGTGAGCACCGGGGCCCGCTCGACCGGCCGCACGATGATGCGCTCGATGGCGGCACCCAGCAGGAAGGCCAGCACCAGCGTGGCGAAGAACGCCACCCAGTACGGCCAGCCGGCATTGATCATCGTCCAGCACAGGTAGGTGGCGAACATCGCCAATTCGCCCTGCGCGAAATTGACGTGGTGCGTCGCGTTGTAGATCATCACCAGGGCCAGCGCCAGGCTCGCGTAGATGCCGCCGGTAGCGAGCCCGGCGACCACCTGATGGAGGAATGCGTCCATGCGGATCCTTCTAGTAACCGAGGTAGGAGCGGCGCACCGCGTCGTTGCGGCGGATCTCGTCGCTCGTGCCGGACAGCACGATCCGCCCGGTCTCCAGCAAATGCGCACGATCGGCCAGGTGCAATGCCATCGCGGCGTTCTGCTCCACCAGCAGGATCGTGACCCTCTGCTCACGGTTGATCTCGCGCATGACGCCGAAAATCTCCTTGACGATGAGCGGCGCGAGGCCGAACGACGGCTCGTCCAGCAGCAGCAGGCGCGGCCGCAGCATCAGCGCGCGCGATACCGCCAGCATCTGCTGCTGTCCGCCCGAGAGCGTCCCGGCCTGCTGGGAGCGGCGTTCGGCCAGGATGGGAAAGAGCCGGTACACCCGCTCGTAGTCCTCGCCGGTCGCCGCCTTGTCGCGGCGCGCGAAGGCGCCCAGGCGCAGGTTCTCCTCGGTGGTCAGGCTGGTGAAAGTGCCGCGACCGTCGGGCACATGGGCGATCCCCAGCCGCACGATGTCCTCGGTGGCGCGGCCGTCGATGCGCTCGCCGTCGAACCGCACTTCGCCGCTGGCACGGATCATGTTGCACAGCGCGCGCAACGTGGTGGTCTTGCCGGCGCCGTTGGCCCCCAGCAGCGTGGTGATGGTGCCTTCCTCAATGCTGAAATCCAGTCCGTGCAGGACCTGGGTGGCACCGTAGCCGGCGCGCAGGTTGCGCACTTCGAGCAGCGCGGCCATCAGTCGTCGCTCCCGAGGTAGGCCTGGATCACGTCGGGATGGCGGCGCACCTCGTCCGGCGTGCCGTCGGCGATCTTGCGGCCGAAGTTCAGCGCCACCACCTGGTCCGAGACCTTCATCACCAGGCTCATGTGGTGTTCGACCAGCAGCACGGTGAGCTTGAAACTGTCGCGGATGTCGCGGATCAGACTGCCGAGCGCGCCCACCTCTTCATGGTTGAGTCCGGCGGCCGGCTCATCCAGCAGCAGCAATGCCGGCTCGCTCGCCAGCGCGCGGCCGAGCTCCACCCGCTTTTGCGTGCCGAACGGCAGATCGGCGACGCGCTTCGCGGCCACGCTGCCCAGGCCGAGGAAGTCCACCAGCGCCTGGGCACGGCCATCGGATTCATGTTCTTCCTGCGCGACCCCAGGCAGCCGCAGGGCATTGGTGAAAAAACCCTTGCGGGTGCGGGCATGGCGGCCGACCTTGATGTTGTCCAGCACGCTCATGGTCTTGAACAAGGCCAGGTTCTGGAAAGTGCGCCCTATGCCCAGTCGCGCCATCTGGTGGCGTGGCAGCCCTTCCAGCGGATTGCCGTTGAAGGTGATCGATCCTTCGCTGTAGTTGTAGAGCCGGGACAGGCAGTTGAACAGCGTGGTCTTTCCGGCGCCGTTCGGCCCGATCAGACCGGTGATGCGGCCCTTGTCGACGTCGAAGGAGATCCGGTCGAGTGCCACGATGCCGCCGAAGCGAACGGTGATGCCGCGTACCGAGAGCAGGCACGGCGGGGCCGCGCCGGGAGTTCGCGTCACGCCGTCTGCCCGTTCCTGCATGAGTGGGTTCCTGCCGATCTCCGAAAAACAGGAGTGGATACTTTCATGCAAAGGGGTGGCGCCAAAGGGTGTTTTCCCGGACAGGGGCTGTGCTGCAGCGCGGAAGCGGTTCGATGCGCTGAGACGTTGAATCGCGCGCAATGTGACAATGACGCCCTTGGACACACAGGACCAGCCCATAGCCCCGCTGTCCGGGACCGACCCGGAGGAAACGCCCGCGGCACTGGCGGTCGCATTGGCGCTGCCGGCGCGGGCGGGCCATTTTGACGAACTGCGCGGCGGAGTTTCGCAACCAGCTGTGACCACCGGCGCCGCGACACCCGATCCCGCGCCGGCAGCGCGACCGTGGGCCCGCTTCTTCGACAAGCTCGGGCGCGACGGCTTTCACGATCTCGATCGCCGCACGCTCAACCTGCAGCGCCAGTTGCGCGACAACGGCGTCACCTACAACGTGTACGCCGACGCCGACGGGCCGCAGCGGCCCTGGTCGCTCGATCTGTTCCCGCTCATCATCACCCCGGAAAGCTGGCGCCGGATCGAGTCCGGCGTGCTGCAGCGGGCGAAGCTGCTCGATCGGGTGATGGCCGATGTCTACGGGCCGCAGCAATTGCTCGCGCTCGGCCTGCTGCCGCCAGCCCTGGTGCAGGGCCATCCGGGCTACCTGCGCCCGCTGCATGGGGTGCGGCCTGCCGGCGGAACGCATCTGCACATCGCCGCGTTCGACCTGGCGCGCGATCCGTCCGGCGCCTGGTGGGTGGTGTCGCAGCGCACGCAGGCGCCGTCCGGCCTGGGTTACCTGCTGGAAAACCGGCTGGTGATCTCGCGGCTTTTTCCCGAGGCCTTCCGCGACCTTCATGTGCAGCGGCTGGCCGCCACCTACCGCGCCTTGCTCGAAGGGCTGCGCGCGATGTGCCCGGCCGAGGGCGAGCCGCGGATCGTGCTGCTCACTCCGGGGCCTTACAACGAAACCTATTTCGAGCATGCTTACCTGGCGCGCTACCTGGGCCTGACCCTGGTCGAGGGCAGTGACCTCACCGTGCGCGATCAGCGCCTGTTCCTCAAGACCGTGCACGGGCTGGAACCGGTGCATGGGATCCTCAAGCGCCTGGACGACGAGTTCCTCGATCCGCTCGAGCTGAGGTCCAATTCGCGCCTGGGCGTGCCGGGCTTGCTGCAGGCGATCCGCGCGCGTAACGTCCTGGTGGCCAACGCGCCGGGCTCCGGGTTCCTCGAGTCCACCGCGCTGCTGGGGTTCCTGCCCGCGCTGGCGCGCCACCTGCTGCGCGAGGAGCTGCAGTTGCCGTCGCTGGCGAGTTGGTGGTGCGGTGAGCGCGCCGCGGTCGAAGCGGTGCTGCCGCAATTGGCCCGCAGCGTCATCAAGCCCACGTATGGCGGCGCAGGCGCCGGTGCGGTGCTGGGCAAATCGCTATCGCGGCGCGAGCTCGACGAATGGGCCGGCCGGATCGTGCGCGAAGCCGGCGAGCACACCGTGCAGGCCTGGTTGCCGCTGTCGCAGATGCCCACCTGGAAACAATCGGCGCAAGGCCGGCGCATCGTTCCGCGCTCGCTGATGCTGCGGGTGTTCGCGGTGTCGGACGGCCCGCAATCCTGGCGCGTGTTGCCAGGCGGACTGACGCGCATTGCCGGCGCCGAGCTGGAGATCGCCTCGATGCAGCGCGGCGGCAGCAGCGCCGACACCTGGGTCCTGACCGACGGCGAGGTCGACGCCACCAGCCTGCTGCACCAAGGCCAGCCGGCGGTGGAAATCGGTCATCGCAGCCGCAGCGTCACCAGCCGTGCCGCCGAAAACCTGTTCTGGCTGGGGCGCTACACCGAGCGCACCGAAAACACCGCCCGGCTGGCGCGGCTGGCCCTGGAAAGCCTGAACGGCGAAGACCAGGGCTCGCAGCCGCTGCTGGCCTGGTTGAGCGAGGTGTCGGTGTCCGCCGCGCTAGTGCTGCCAGCGGTGCCGCCGGCGACGCAATCGCGCCGGGTGTTCGAGCGCTCGCTCGTCGCGGACCTGGCCGACATCCACGACGCCAACAGCGTCGGCTTCAACCTCAACGCGCTGGGCAAGGCGGCGGCTGCGCTGCGCGAGCGGCTGTCGCAGGAACAGTGGAACGTGATCGTCCGGGCCGAGCAGGAGTTCTTTCGCGGCTGCCGGGCGCTGCTCGAAGCCGGCGACTACTCGTCGGTGGAAGCATTGCGGGTGCTGGAGGCGCTCTCGGGCGCGACGGCCGCCATGACCGGCGCACAGACCGACCGCATGACGCGCGACGACGGCTGGCGGCTGCTTTCGAGCGGTCGGCACATCGAACGCCTGGGCTTCCTGGCCGCGGCACTGGCGTCGGCCTTCGAGACCGGGGCGGTGCTGGACGAAGGCGGCTTCGAAGCCGTGGTCGCACTGTTCGACAGCACCATCACCTTCCACGCCCAATACCAGCAGCGCCACGACATCGCTGCCCTGCTCGACTTGCTGGTGCTGGACCGCGACAATCCCCGCTCGCTCGGCTGGGTGGCACAAACGCTGCGCGGGCGGCTGGCCAAACTGTCC
>JAAOZX010000004.1 GCA_012274225.1 Comamonadaceae bacterium
CGCATCGGCGCCGGTGCGCTGACCCTCGAATCGCCATGCCGTCGGAAAACGCGGGCAGCGGCACGTCCGCCGCCGCCGCCCCGTCCAACGGCCTCGGACCCGATCCGCTGAAGGCGCCTCCCCTGGTTCGGCGCATGGCCTGCTGGTTGTACGAAGGCATGCTGCTGTTCGCCGTGGTCTTCGTTTCGGGCTGGCTGTTCAGCGCCCTGCTGCAGGTGCGCGACGCCGCGGATGCGCGACGACCGCTGCTGCAGGCCTTTGTCTTCGTCATCTTCGGAATCTATTTCAGCTGGTTCTGGGCCAAGGGCCAGACCTTGGCGATGAAGACCTGGAAGATCCGCGTCGTCGACCGCTCAGGTCGGCCGCTCAGCCAGTCCCGCGCCATGTTGCGCTACGTCTGCAGCTGGCTCTGGTTCCTGCCACCGCTGGCATTGATGGCGCCGTTTCATCCAACGCCCCCCGGCGCAGCCGCGCTGGTCCTGGTCTGGATCGTGGCCTGGGCCGTGGCCACCCGCCTGCACCCGCAGCGCCAGTTCTGGCACGACGCCCTGGCCGGCACCCGGCTGGTGCCTGCCGCACCGGTGGGCCGCTGAAATTCCGCGGATATCAGCGTCGAGGACAATGGTGGCCATGCCGTCGCCGCCCGAAGTCGCCTACCCGGCCAACCAGCAGAAACGCCGCAGGGGCCTGAACCGGGTCTTGCATGCCGCGGGCTACTCCTTCGCCGGACTGCGGGCCGGTTGGGACGAGACGGCCTTCCGACAGGAGGCGATCGCGTCCGTGGCACTGTTCCCGCTGGCCTTCTGGCTGGGGCGAGGCTGGGTCGAAATCGCGCTGCTGGCCGGTTCCGTGCTGATCGTGCTGATGGTCGAACTCCTCAACACGGGACTGGAGACGGCCGTCGACCGGATCGGGCCCGAATGGCACGACCTGTCCAAGCGTGCCAAGGACATGGGCAGCGCCGCCGTGCTGCTGAGCCTGGTGCTGTGCTCGGGCATCTGGGTCGCCGCGCTGTACCAGAGATTCGCTGCATGACCGCCGCGGTGCCAAGGACTCCGGCGTTTTCGCTTTGCGTCTACTGTGGATCGCGCGTCGGCTCCGCTCCGAAATTCGCCAGCGTTGCGGCGGACGTGGGCCGCTGGATCGGTGAGCACAATGGCCAGCTGGTCTACGGCGGCGGCAACAACGGCTTGATGGGCATCGTGGCCGACGCCACGCTGGCGGCCGGGGGCCGGGTGGTGGGGATTATTCCCACTGCCCTGGTGGAAAAGGAATTCGCCAAGCTCGATTGCACCGAACTGCACGTGGTCGACAACATGCACGAACGCAAGCGCATGATGGCCGAGAGGGCCGACGCGTTCCTGGCCCTGCCCGGCGGCATCGGCACGCTGGAAGAATTCTTCGAAGTCTGGACCTGGCGGCAACTGGGTTACCACGACAAGCCGGTGGGACTGCTCAACCTGGACGGCTATTACCAGCCGCTGCTGCAATTCCTGCAGTCCACCGTGAACCACGGCTTGATGAGCGACTGGCAGATGGACCTGGTGCGCGTGGGGGACGACTGGACGCGCCTGCTGCCCGAACTGATCGAAGCCTCGGGCCTTAGCGGCGCGCCCCACCTCTCGGAAATCTGACCGAGAACTTCAGGTGTGCTCCGGGGCCGCCGCGACAACTGGCGCTTCTTCGTCGTGTTCTTCCTCGTAGCCGGTGATCATGGCCTTGATGTGCGCCATCGGCGTATGGCCCAGCGTGGCCAAGTAGGGATGGAAGCACATGTAGAAGACGAAGAATATGAAGATCAGCACGTGCACGGTATCCACAACCCGCAGCCCGCCGACCATGTCGATCACGCTGGAGAAGCGCTTGACGTCCCACATCAGCAATCCCGTGGCGAATTGCAGCGGCAGCAGGAACAGCATCAGGATCTGGTAGAGCATGCGCTGCAGCGGGTTGAATTTGTGGTACGGGTCGATGTGGTGCGGGCTGCGCTCGCCCTTGAACATCCCGTAGCCGTAGTACATCATCTGGCGGAACGACGAATCGGCCAGCTTGATGATGTTGAACTCCGGGTGATAAGACTTGTTCCTGTCCGAGAACAGGTAGAACAGCAACCAGATGAAGAAGGTGGCGATCAGGGCAAAGCCCGCCCAGTTGTGCACCACCACCGCGGTGCGGAACGACATCAGGCTGAACAGGTCCAGGTAGCGGACCTGCACGCCGGTCGCGATCAGCACGATGAACAGGAAGGCGTTGGCCCAGTGCCAGATGCGCACCGGCAGCGGATTCACATACAGCTTGCTCATGGTCATTTCCTCGGTTCGGATGTTTCGGACGCGGCGGCCTGCGCTTGCCGACGGCGCCTGCGCTCGCTCATCAACTTGACGCTCAGGTGGGCCAGCGGCAGCAGGATGCCCGCGCCCAGCGCCATCAGCAGCAGCACGTCGAGCAGCTTGATACGGGTGCTGCCGATCGCGTAGAAGCCGCCGATCGATCCGACCGACTCAATCGAATTCAACACCCCCACGCTGGCGTCATGGCGCAGCGGCCTGCCGTCGGGTCCGGCGATCGTCACCGAGACCGACTGGAACGAGGCAGCGCCTTCCTTGTGGCAGGTGTCGCAGTTCCTAACCGCCAGCGCCTTTTCGCCCAGTTGGTGGGCCTGCACGCCGGTCTGCACTTCGAGCCGGCCGCGCAGCACCGTCTTGCTTTTGCCGTTGCCACGGTTGAATTCCTGCAGCAGGCTCCACAGAGCGCGCGCATCGAGGCCGGAACCAGTCGCGTCGGCCGAGTTCGCCATCTTCACGAACGTTGGCACGCCGACCTTTTCGGCGGACTGGTGCGGTGCATCGCCCCCTTCGTAGAGCCTCAGGTTGACCCGGCGGGTGGTCCCCGGCGAATGGCAGGCGGGACAGGAAATGGCCTCCAGATGGCGTTCGGTGTTGGGCAACCAGACGGCGTGGGTGGACGAAACGTCCTTGTGACAGGAAGTGCACTGGCCCTTCATGTTCTGTCCCAGCGAGGCCGCCTTGATGCCGTGGGTTGTGTGGCAATCCTTGCACTCCAGCGCCTCGTCGCCGGAGCGCCCGTGCACGCTGGTGAGGAAGGCCTTGGCGATGCCCTGGTGGCACTTCTGGCAGACGACCGGCTCGGGGCCGCCCGCGGACTTCTCCTTGGCCGAACGGGTGGCGTGCGGGTTATGGCAGTCCGAGCACAGCGGCGCCTTCTCGCTGCCGCTGCGTACCAGCGCCGAGTGCACGCTGTCCTCGTACTGCGTGACGGTCTTCTTGTGGCAGTCGCGGCAGGTTTCCATGCGCTCCAGGGAATACGCGCGCTTGCTGGCGATCGCCTTGGGCTGCTTGCCGTGATCCTTCAAATCGATCTCGGAATGGCAACCTTCGCAGCCGCCCGAGGCGTGCACCGACTGGGCGAACCCCTTGGCCGCAATCACCAGCGACAGCTTCTCGCCATTGGCCAGGGTCTTTTCGAGTTCGGGCTTGGCGTGGCATTCGAGGCACGCCAGATCCTCTTTCGTCAAGCTGGCGGCCTTGGCGTCGGCTGCGTGGGCGGTCGTTGCCCCCACCGCCAGCGACAACGCCGCCGCGAACCCCAGAAGGATGATGCCGCGGCGCAAACGATTGACCGCGGCGCCCGGGATGAGGGAGAGTGACATGGTGTCCTAGCTGTTGAGTCCCAGGCTGTTCTTCTATCACGCCGCCACGGCTATGACTTTGACGCCGATTCAGGAAAGCATTCCTAGTGCGGCCAAGGGAAGGGCGATCAGCCAACCGGGTGCCACGGATGGCATTCAAGGGCAACCCAGCCGCCACCTCAAGAGAATCTCCCGCCGGTTGGTTTCGTGACCGGAGAGGGTTCGTTGTGCAATGCCCAGCGCTTGTGCTGCAGGGCCGCCTTGCAGGCTTCGAGCACCTGTTCCGGCCCCACGGGTTTGAGCAGGTAGTCGTAGGCGCCCAGCTCCATCGCCTGCTTGGCGGTTTCGAGCGTGCCGTAGCCGGTGATGACGATCACCTCGCTCTCGGGCCAGCGTTGCTTGATCGCCTTCAGGACGGTGATGCCGTCGGTGTCTGGCATGCGCAGGTCCAGCAGCACGAGGTCGAACGGTTCCTGTTGCGCGAGTTGCGAAACTTGCAGCCAGCCGGCGATGGCTTGCACGTCGCAGTGCGCCCCGGCCAGGATGCGCACGAAGCTGAGGCGGACCACTTCTTCGTCATCGACGATCAGGATCTTGGCTTTGGCGTTCATGAGGCACTCTGGTTGGATAGTCGCACTCACCTGAGCATCAGTCGTGCCAAGTCACTCGAATCAGCAATTGCCGTTTCGAATCAATGACTTGGGTTGTGAAAGCGGCGCCGGGGTGCGGGCGCGCTGCGCCTCGAAGTACATTTCGTTCGTGCAGCGAAACCCGGTCTTTCGTCGAATCGCCTTGTGATTCAACGATTTGCGCGCCCCTGGGGCGTGCAACCGGGATATGCAGGGGGGGTGAAAGCCGCTAGACCGCCGACTCGTCGGTCTCGCCGGTGCGGATGCGGATCACCCGTTCAACGCTGGTGATGAATATCTTGCCGTCGCCGATCTTGCCGGTGCGCGCGGCCTTGACGATGGCGTCGACGCAGCGATCGACGTCGTCGTCCTTCACCACCACTTCGACCTTGACCTTGGGCAGGAAATCGACCACGTACTCGGCGCCGCGATACAGCTCGGTGTGGCCCTTCTGGCGGCCGAAGCCCTTCACTTCGGTCACGGTGAGGCCGGTGACCCCGCATTCGGCCAGCGCCTCGC
>JAAOZX010000268.1 GCA_012274225.1 Comamonadaceae bacterium
GAGCCCGGCTGCTCGATGTGCCTGGCCATGAACGCCGACCGGCTGGACCCGGGCGAGCGTTGCGCCTCCACCAGCAATCGCAATTTCGAGGGTCGGCAGGGCGCTGGCGGGCGCACCCACCTGGTCAGCCCCGCCATGGCCGCCGCCGCTGCCGTGCACGGCCACTTCGTCGACATCCGCCAGTTCGCCTGAAGAGAAATTACCCATTGGTACGAAATGCAGAAATTCACAATACACAAGGGCCTTGTGGCCCCGATGGATCGCGAGAACGTCGACACGGACGCAATCATCCCCAAGCAGTTCCTCAAGTCGATCCGCAAGACCGGCTTCGGACAGAACCTGTTCGACGCGTGGCGCTACCTGGACCCGGGCGAGCCGGGCCAGGACCCGAAACAGCGCAAGCCCAATCCGGACTTCGTGCTGAACCAGCCGCGCTACCAGGGCGCCTCCATCCTGCTCGCGCGAAAGAACTTCGGCTGCGGCTCCTCGCGCGAGCACGCGCCGTGGGCGCTGGATCAATACGGTTTTCGCAGCGTGATCGCGCCGAGCTTTGCCGACATCTTCTTCAACAACTGCTTCAAGAACGGTCTGCTACCGATCGTTCTCAGTGAATCGCAGGTGAGCGCGCTGTTTGATGAGGCCCTGGCCTTCCCGGGCTACCAGCTCACCATCGACCTGGAACGCCAGGTCGTGGTCAAGCCGCAAAGTGAAGAACTCGCTTTCGAGGCGCAGCCGTTTCGCAAGTTCTGCCTCCTCAATGGCTTTGACGACATCGGCCTGACCCTGCGGCAGGCCGACAAGATCAAGGCATTCGAAGCCCAGCGGCTGGCCCAAAAGCCCTGGCTTGCCCATACGCTCAGCCGTTGACGGCCACGTACCCCCGTTGCGCGAACCGCCGCCATTGAAAGAACTCCCATGAAGATCGCAGTCCTGCCGGGTGACGGCATCGGCCCCGAGATCACGGCCGAAGCGGTGAAAGTGCTGCAAGCGCTCGACTTGAAATTCGAGATGGAAACCGCTCTGGTCGGCGGGTGCGCCTTCGACGCGCAAGGCCATCCGTTGCCGCCCGCAACTCTGAAGCTGGCTCAGGAAGCCGACGCGGTGCTGTTCGGTGCGGTTGGCGACTGGAAGTACGACAAGCTCGACCGCCCGTTGCGCCCCGAGCAGGCACTGCTGGGCCTGCGCAAGAACCTGGGCCTGTTCGCCAATTTCCGGCCCGCCATCTGCTACGAGCAATTGGTTGGTGCATCGACGCTGAAGCCCGAAGTGATCGCGGGCCTGGACATCCTGATCATTCGCGAACTGACGGGTGACATCTACTTCGGCCAGCCGCGCGGACGCCGCACGGCGGTGGACGGCCACTTCCCGGGAAGCGAAGAGGCGTTTGACACCATGCGCTACTCGCGACCCGAGATCGAACGGATCGCGCACGTCGCATTCCAGGCCGCCCGCAAGCGCAGCAGGCGCGTTACCAGCGTGGACAAGGCCAATGTTCTGGAGACTTCCCAATTGTGGAAGGACGTGGTGACCGAGGTCGGCAAGCTGTATCCGGATATCGCGCTGGACCACATGTACGTGGACAACGCCGCCATGCAACTGGTGCGAGCGCCCAAGAAATTCGACGTGGTGGTGACCGGCAACATGTTCGGCGACATCCTGTCGGACGAGGCGTCCATGCTCACCGGGTCCATCGGCATGCTGCCCTCGGCCAGCCTGAACGCCGGCAACCAGGGCCTGTACGAGCCCAGTCACGGCAGTGCGCCGGACATCGCCGGCAAGGGTGTCGCCAATCCTTTGGCTACAATATTGTCTGCCGCCATGATGCTCCGCTTTTCCCTGGACCAGCCCCAAGCCGCCGACCGGATCGAGTCCGCGGTGAAGGTCGTGCTCGCCTCGGGCCTGCGCACGGCGGATATCCATTCCGAAGGCACCAAGCGTGTCGGCACCCGCGAGATGGGCGACGCGGTCGTGACCTGCCTCACTCACAAGACGACCACCAAGAGCTAGCAAAGCTCCGGTTCGTTCGCGCCCGCCCCGGCTCGACGAGCCGGGGACCAAAAGGTTTTCACACAACTTTTGAAAAGGCGGATGACATGAAACTCAAGAACGGACAAGAACCACTGGTCGGCCTGGTGGGCTGGCGCGGCATGGTGGGGTCGGTATTGATGGACCGGATGCTGGCCGAGGGCGATTTCGGCCTGATCGAGCCGCTTTTCTTCTCGACTTCGGATGCCGGTGGCGCAGCCCCGGCCCAGGCAAAGAACGAGAAGAAACTCAAGAGCGCCTTCGACATCGACGCACTCAAGCGGTGCGATATCGTGATCACCGCGCAGGGCGGCGACTACACGACCGAGGTCTTTCCGAAGCTGCGCGCGGCAGGATGGACCGGACACTGGATCGACGCCGCGTCCACGCTGCGCATGAAGGACGACGCGATCATCATCCTGGACCCGGTCAACATGCCGGTGATCAAGAACGCGCTGAGCAAGGGCGGGCGCAACTGGATCGGTGGCAATTGCACCGTCAGCTGCATGCTGATGGGGGTCGGCGCGCTGTACAAGGCGGGGCTGGTCGAGTGGATGACCAGCATGACCTATCAGGCGGCCTCGGGCGGCGGCGCGCAGCACATGCGCGAATTGCTGACGCAGTTCGGCACGCTGCACTCGGAAGTCAGGGACCTGTTGGCCGATCCGAAGTCGGCCATTCTCGAGATCGACCGCAAGGTGCTGGCGCGGCAGCAGTCGCTATCGGCCGCCGAAATGGCCAATTTTGGCGTGCCGCTGGGCGGCTCGCTGATTCCCTGGATCGACAAGGACCTGGGCGGCGGCGTCTCGCGCGAGGAGTGGAAAGCCGGAGCCGAGGCCAACAAGATCCTCGGCCAGGGCGCCGGGTTCGGCACGCCGGCGACGCCGGTGGACGGCTTTTGCGTCCGCGTCGGCGCCATGCGCTGCCACAGCCAGGCCCTGACTTTCAAGCTCAAGAAGGACGTCCCGGTGGCGGACATCGAGCAGATGATTGCCAACGACAACGCCTGGGTCAATGTCGTTCCCAACACGCGGGAAGCGACGATCAAGGGGCTGACTCCGGTGGTTGTGACGGGCACACTGGACATCCCGGTCGGCCGCGTGCGCAAGCTGGCGATGGGGCCGGAGTATGTGGGCGCCTTCACCATCGGCGACCAGTTGCTTTGGGGCGCGGCGGAACCGCTGCGCCGGATGCTTCGCATTCTTCTCGAAGCCTGATCCAGGTCCCTGCCGTCCCGACGCCCTGTAAGCCGTGGTTACAGGGCGTTGTCGCATCACAACAAGCCATCGGGCCTAACCATCGGCGCCAAGTCCCCGCCGAAGTTAAAAGCTGTCTCAGCTTGTCAGCCTAAGACATTGATGTTATGGTCCTTTTAGCACATCAGCGTCGAGGCGTTTGTTCGCATGAAGAGAAAAAAATTGCCTGCAGACCGAGCAGTGAGGGCGCACATACCGATGAATAAGCCGAACTGGCGCAGCAACGCCCTGGCACTCGCCACGGTCGTGCTCCTCGGTGTCTGGGCGTCGGATGCCGCCGCCCTTGCACTGGGTCGAGTCAACGTCCAATCCGCATTGGGTGAGCCGCTTCGCGCCGACATCGAAATCGTGGATATCAATGCGGACGAGGCTGCCTCGCTGCGCACCACGCTGGCTTCGCCCGAGGCATTTCGGGCGGCTGGGCTGGAATACAACTCGGCTCTCACCGGCATCGAGATCACCTTGAAGCGCCGCCCCGACGGACGCTATTTCCTTCAGTTGTCGAGCCAACGGGCGATGAACGACCCCTTCGTCGACCTGATCCTGGAAACCCAGTGGTCCTCCGGGCGGATCGTACGCGACTACACGTTGCTGTTCGACCCGGCTAACCTGCGCCAGAGCGCAACCCCCGCTACGGCGCAGGTCGCGCCGGTGACGCCGCAGGCTCGAGCTAAACCCGCTGCTCCAGCGCCGACAACCGCGGGCAAGGCCAGCCAGCAAGGTCCGGCGGCCGCGTCGGCCAGCACGGCCACTGCCAAAAGCGAAGGCAAGCAAGTCAAGGTGCAAAGCGGGGAGACCGCCGGCAAGATTGCGGCTGCCAACAAGCCCGCCAACATCTCCCTCGATCAGATGCTCGTGGCGTTGTTGAATGCCAATCCCGAGGCATTCATCGGCGGCAACGTCAACCGGCTCAAGGCCGGGGCGGTACTCGAAATACCGTCCGCCGAGCAAGCCGGTCAGGAATCCGCCGACGCTGCGCACCAAACCGTCATCGCCCAGAGCCGTGATTTCAATGATTTCCGGCGCCGCCTGGCCGAGGGCACGCCCACGACCAAGATCGCGCCCGCCGAGCGGGAGGCATCGGGCAAGCTCGAGGCCCGGGTCCAGGAGAAGAAGCCGGCCGCCCCGTCCCCGGACAAGCTGACTTTGTCCAAGGGCGCAGTTCAAGGCAAGGCCGTCGAGGACAAGATCGCCCGTGAACGCGAGGCCAAGGACGCAGCCATGCGCCTGGCTGAACTGAACAAGAACATCAGTGACCTGAACCGGCTGAGCACCAGTGCCCCGGCAGTTGCACCGGCGGCCACGACCAGCAAACCGGCCACCGCGGGGCCCGCTACGGTTGCTGCGGCTTCGGCTGCGGCGTCTGTGGCGGTTCCTGCCATCGCGGTGCCGGCCACTTTGGCGACCGCAACCAAACCGGCTGCAGCGCCACAGGCCGCGCCCGCTTCGCCCACGCCGTCCGTCCAAGCCGCTCCAACAGTGGCCATGCCGGCCTCGGCGCCTGCCGCGGCGCTTGTCGCAGCCCAGCCGGTCGCGGCAGCACCAGCCTCCGCGCCAGCGCCTGTGACAGCGGCGGTCGCGACCGAGCCCAATCCTGCCGTCGTGGCAAAGCCCGCCGACGGCCCGGCCCCCGCAGCCAAGGCTGCGCCGAAGCCGGTCGCATTCCCCGTCGAGGAACCGGGTTTCATCGAGCAGTTGGCGCAGAACCCCTTGATGTTGGGCGCCATCGCACTGATCATGGCATTGCTGGCCGGCTTCGGCTTCTACAAGGTCCGGCAACGCAAGAAAGCCACCCAGGTCGACAGCTCGTTCCTCGAAAGCCGGCTGCAGCCCGACTCGTTCTTCGGCGCTAGCGGCGGCCAGCGCATCGACACCAATGAAGGCGGTGCCACCGGCTCGTCCATGGTCTATTCGCCGAGCCAGCTCGACGCCGCGGGAGATGTCGACCCGGTCGCCGAGGCGGACGTCTACCTCGCGTACGGGCGCGATCTGCAGGCCGAGGAAATCCTCAAGGAGGCGATGCGCACCACGCCCCAGCGCGTCGCTATTCACAGCAAGCTGCTCGAGATCTATGCCAAGCGACGCGATACCAAGGCGTTCGAGTTGGTAGCCACCGAAGCCTACAGCCTGACCCGCGGCGAGGGCCCCGAGTGGGAGCACATTTGCGAGCTGGGCCAGGAACTGGATGCCGGCAACCTGCTGTACCGGCCCGGCGGACAGCCAGCCGAGGGGGCGGACGCGAGCGCCGAGCCCGCCAGCTTCCATTCGACGCAGGCCACGCAGGCGACCCCGACCGAACCCACCGGGCCGGTCGACCTCGATCTCGATCTGGACTTCTCGCTCGGGGATGACGTTCCAGAGGCAGCGGCGAGTCCGGAGCCCACGCAGAAGACGACACCGCTGGCCCAACCTGCGCAAAGCCTGGACATGGACTTTGGCGCGACAGCCGCTCACTCAGCCGTCCCCGCGATCCCTGTGCCCATCACGCTGGACCTGTCCGGCGTGGAGGCGACCGGTAAGCTCGAACCCATCACAGCCGCTCTGCCCGACCTGGAACTGCCTGATCAGGGGCTGACCTTTACGAACGAGCCCGTGGCGGCGCCTTTGGTGCCGGCAGCGGCCCGCGCTCCGGCCGCGACGGCAGATGCGGGAATGATCGAATTCGACCTTGGCGCCTTGTCGCTGGATCTTCCAAATACCACCGAGCCCGCAGCCACGTCGGTTGCTGCGCCCGTGACGGCCGGCCCAGCCGAGGCCGGCAGCACCGGAGGCTTCGAGGAAAGCAGCGGCAGCGGCGGCGATCCTTTGGCCACGAAGTTCGCGCTGGCCCAGGAATTCAATGCCATCGGCGATCCCGACGGGGCACGCAGCCTGGCGGAGGAGGTGCTGGCCGAGGCTTCGGGCGACCTCAAGCATCGGGCCCAGCGCTTCCTCGCCGAGATCGGCTGACCCTGCCCTCAGGTCCCGGGAAGACCCCCCACGAAGGCCCGCCATGAGGCTGGCACTTGGCATCAGCTACAACGGTGCCGCCTACCAGGGCTGGCAGAGCCAGCCCTCCAGCCAGACCGTGCAGGACCGGCTGGAGTGCGCCCTGTCGAAATTCGCCGTTCAACCCGTCTCCACGGTCTGCGCGGGCCGAACCGATGCGGGTGTCCATGGGCTGATGCAGGTCGCGCACTTCGACACCCTCCTCGATCGGGAGGAGTTCTCCTGGGTACGCGGCACCAACCGATTCCTGCCGCCGGACATCGCGGTCCAGTGGGCGCGGGCCGTGCCAGATTCCTTTCACTCACGTGCCAGCGCGACCGGGCGCCGATACAGCTATGTAGTGCTCGAGTCGCCGGTGCGGCCCAGCGTGGACGCCGGCCGCGTCGGCTGGGTCTTTCGCCCGCTCGATCCGGGCGCAATGCGGCAAGCCGCGGCGCATCTAATCGGCAAGCATGACTTCAGCTCGTTTCGCGCCGCTGCCTGCCAGGCACTGTCCCCCGTCAAGACACTGCGCCGGGCCGAGATCACGCAGCGCGGCGCCTACTGGCGGTTCGACTTCGAAGCCGACGCCTTCCTGCACCACATGATCCGCAACATCATGGGTTGCCTGCTGGCGATCGGCCAGGGCCAACAACCGCCGCAATGGCTCGGCCAGGTGCTGGCGGCGCGCAGCCGGGACATGTCGGCCCCGACTTTCTCACCCGACGGCCTGTACTTCGTGGGACCGGTGTACGACGCGGTCTGGAACCTGCCCAGCCGCACCGCTGCGTATGATTGGTTGCCATGAATGTCTCGACCGCAGCGGCGCAGCGCACTCGCGTGAAGATCTGCGGCCTGACGCGCGAACAGGACGTCGACACGGCCGTGGCGGCCGGTGCCGATGCCGTTGGTTTCGTCATGTGGGACAAGAGCCCGCGCTGCGTCACGCCCCGGCGCGCCGCCCAACTGGCCGCCCGCCTGCCGCCTTTCGTGACCCCGGTGCTGCTGTTCGTCAACGAGACCCCGCACAACGTGCAAGCGGCCTGTGCCGCGATGCCGGCGGCCATCGTCCAGTTCCACGGTGACGAGACTCCAGCCGCGTGCCTGGCGGCCACCCGCGGCGGTACCCGGCCGTTCATTCGGGCGGCCAGAATCCCCCTGGAGGAAGCGGTCGCATTCGACTTGCTAGAATTTGCCGCTCGATATCCACAAGCCCAGGCCCTGCTTCTCGACGCCCACGTCGAGGGGTACGGCGGCGGCGGGAAAGCCTTCAATTGGTCACGTCTTCCTCCAAGCGTCAACTGTCACCTCGTTTTGTCTGGTGGGTTGACGCCTGCAAGCGTGGGCGATGGCATCGTGCAGGTGCGGCCGCGCTGTAGATCGCTGGCCGTCGATGTGAGCTCCGGCGTCGAGCTTGATGGGCCTGGCAACAAGGGCCTCAAGGACCCGGTCAAGATCAATCGGTTCATCGCGGCCGTGCGTGCCGCCGATGCGCTCCTAGCGAGTTCAACCCATGCCTTCCTATCAGCAACCTGACCCAACTGGCCATTTCGGCAAGTACGGCGGCAGCTTCGTCAGCGAGACGCTCACCCACGCCATTGGCGAGCTTCGCGACACCTACACAAAGTACCAGCACGACCCCGAGTTCCTGGCCGAATTCCATTACGAGCTCAAGCACTTCGTGGGACGACCCTCGCCCATTTACCACGCTGCCCGCACGAGCCGGGAACAAGGCGGGGCCCAGATCTATCTCAAGCGGGAAGACCTGAACCACACCGGGGCCCACAAAATCAACAACGTGATCGGCCAAGCCCTGCTGGCGCGCCGAATGGGCAAACCGCGCGTAATTGCCGAGACCGGCGCCGGCCAGCACGGGGTTGCCACCGCCACCATCTGCGCGCGTTACGGCTTGGAGTGCGTGGTCTACATGGGCAGCGAGGACGTGCGCCGCCAGAGTCCCAATGTGTACCGCATGAACCTGTTGGGGGCCACGGTGGTGCCGGTTGAATCGGGCAGCCGCACGTTGAAAGATGCACTGAATGAGGCGATGCGCGACTGGGTGACCAATGTCGAGAACACCTTCTACATCATCGGCACGGTGGCCGGGCCCCATCCCTACCCGATGATGGTGCGCGACTTCCAGAGCGTCATCGGCAAGGAGTGCCTCGAGCAGATGCCCCAGATGACCGGCGGCCAGCCCGACGTCGTTGTTGCCTGCGTCGGCGGCGGCAGCAATGCAATGGGCATCTTCCACCCCTACATCCCGCACGAAAAGACCCGCCTCATCGGCGTCGAGGCGGCCGGCGAAGGCCTGGACAGCGGCAAGCATTCGGCTTCGCTGCAACGCGGCTCGCCGGGCGTGCTGCACGGCAACCGCACCTACATCCTGCAGGACGAGAACGGCCAGATCACGGAAACGCACAGCGTCAGCGCGGGGCTGGACTACCCCGGCGTCGGCCCCGAGCACGCCTGGCTCAAGGACACCGGCCGCGCCGAATACGTCGGAATCACCGATTCGGAAGCGCTCGAGGCCTTCCACTACCTGTGCCGGACCGAAGGAATCATTCCAGCGCTGGAATCGAGCCACGCGATCGCCTACGCGATGAAGCTGGCCCGCACGATGAAGCCGGAGCGGTCCATCCTGGTGAACCTGTCGGGGCGCGGCGACAAAGACATTGGCACAGTGGCCGACCTGGCCGGCGTCGACTTTTACGACCGGCCTTCGATGCGCGGCCTGCGCGTCAAGGGCGCACCGGGGAAGTCCGCATGAGCCGGATCCAGACCACCTTCGAAGCGTTGCAACGCGACGGCCGCAAGGCGCTCATCCCGTACGTCACGGCCGGTTTTCCCTTCCCTGACATCACACCCGAGCTGATGCACGCCATGGCTGAATCGGGGGCCGACATCATCGAACTCGGTGTGCCGTTCTCCGACCCGATGGCCGACGGCCCGGTGATCCAGAAGGCGGGTGAGCGGGCATTGGCTGCCGGCGTGGGCACCCGCCAGGTGCTGGGCATGGTTCGTGAATTTCGGCGGCGTGACAGCGGGACCCCGGTCGTGCTGATGGGATACGCCAATCCGGTGGAGCGCTACGACCTGATGCACGGCCCGGAAGCGTTCGTGACCGACGCTGCGCAGGCGGGGGTCGACGGCATCCTGATCGTCGACTACCCGCCCGAGGAATGCGAGGGCTTCGCCGCGAAGCTCAAGGCCAGGGGGCTGGACCTCATTTTCCTGCTGGCCCCCACCAGCACCGACGAACGCATGGGCCAGGTCGCCCGAGTGGCCAGCGGCTACGTCTACTACGTGTCGCTCAAGGGCGTGACGGGCGCCGGCAACCTCGACACCGGTGCGGTGGAACAGATGCTGCCGCGCATCCGCAAACATGTGCACATCCCGGTCGGGGTCGGCTTCGGCATTCGCGACGCTGCAACGGCCCGAACCATCGGCAAGGTCGCTGACGCGGTGGTGATCGGCACCCGCATCATCGAGTTGCTGCAAGACGCGCCGCGAGAGCGGGCTGTCGCCGCCGCGGCGGACTTCCTGCGAGGGATCCGGCAGGCGCTGGACGCATAATCCTCGCTTCCCAGGAGCAAAACCATGAGCTGGCTCGAAAAGCTGCTGCCCCCGAAAATCCAGCAAACCGACCCGGCCGACCGGCGCCAGGTGCCGGAAGGCCTGTGGGTCAAGTGCCCCAGCTGTGAAAGCGTGCTTTACAAGACCGACCTGGAACAGAACCAGAACGTTTGCCCCACCTGCGGGCACCATCACCGCATCGGCGCGCGTGCCCGGCTCGACGGCTTCCTGGATGCCGAAGGCCGCTACGAAATCGGCCAGGAAGTGCTGCCGGTCGATGCGCTGAAGTTCAAGGACAGCCGCAAGTACCCCGAACGCCTGAAGGAGGCCCTGGAAAACACCGGCGAGACCGATGCGATGGTGGTGATGGGCGGCGCCGTCCTCAGCATCAGCCTGGTGGCTGCGGCGTTCGAGTTCGATTTCATGGGCGGCAGCATGGGCAGCGTCGTGGGCGAGCGCTTCGTGCGCGGCGTCGAGTCGGCGGTCGAGCAGAAGGTGCCTTTCATCTGCTTTACCGCGACCGGCGGGGCCCGCATGCAGGAAGGCCTGTTGTCGCTGATGCAAATGGCCAAGACCAACGCGGCCCTCACGCGCCTGGCCAAGAAGGGCCTGCCCTACATCAGCGTGCTGACCGACCCCACCATGGGCGGGGTGAGCGCGGGCTTCGCGTTCGTGGGCGATGTCGTGATCGCCGAACCCAAGGCGCTGATCGGCTTTGCCGGCCCGCGCGTCATCGAGTCGACAGTTCGGGTGACGCTGCCCGAGGGCTTCCAGCGGGCCGAGTTCCTGCAGCAAAAAGGCGCCGTGGATTTCATCTGCGACCGCCGCGAGCTGCGCAAGACAGTAGCGCATGCGTTGGCGATGCTGCAACGCCAGCCGGCCGATGCGGTTTCTTAGCGAAGCGCCGCGGCCTGAACGTAGGTCAACACGATCGCGGCCACCTGCAGCATCACCAGGAAAGCCAGCGGCGACAGATCGATGCCACCCACCAGGGGAATGATCTTTCGCCACGGCCGCAGCAGCGGCGCGCAGAGCCGCTCGATCACGTCGACGATCGGCGAGTCGGCGCGGACCCAGGACAGCACCGCGTAGACGATCACCAAGGCCGTCAGCGCGGAAATGACAAGGCGCAGCAACCCGAACAGCGCCAGCAGCGGAACCGTCGCACCGGAACCCGGCCGGCCGGCCAGCAGCCAGAGCAGCCCGAACTGGGCCAACTCCACCAGGAATGCGCCCACCAGACTGGCGGTATCCCAGCGCCAGACGGCCGGCAGGATGCGCCGCAGCGGCAGCACCAGCCAGTCGGTCAAGGCAAACACGAAACGGCCAACCGGATTGCCGAAGGGAATGCGCTGGCGTTGCATGTACAGCCGCAGCAAGCAGGCACCGCCGAGCAGGCCAGCCGCGATATCCAGCAGGAACGAAATGATTTGGTAGCCCATATGCTGCGTTAGAGTCGGTCGTGGGATGATAGCGGGCAGAAACGGAAATTCGATGCCGTCCGTCCTCACACTGCAGTCCCTGCCGCTGTTTCCTCTTGGGACAGTGCTCTTTCCCGGCGGCATGCTGCCCCTGCGGATCTTCGAGGTGCGCTACCTGGACATGATCGGGCGCTGCCACAAGGCCGGCGCACCCTTCGGCGTCGTATCCCTGACCCGGGGCAGCGAAGTTCAATTGCCCGGTGGGACTGAAGCCTTCGCCAATGTCGGCACGCTGGCCACCATTTCGGAATTCGAGACACCGCGTCCGGGCCTGATGATGATCCAGGCGCGCGGATCGCAACGCTTTCGCATCACCTCGCGCGACCGGCTCAAGCACGGACTGTGGGTGGCGGATGTCGAACGCGTTCCGCCTGACATGGCGGTGCCCATCCCCAGCGACCTGAAGGGAACGGCGCTGGCGCTGGGCAAGCTGATCGAGTCACTGCAGCAAAAGACCGCGACCCCGGCACAGGTGCCAATCCAGGGCCCGTGGAATTTGGACGATTGCGGCTGGGTCGCCAACCGATGGTGCGAACTGCTGCCCCTGCCGGCCCAGCTCAAACAGCGGCTGATGGAACTGGATAATCCACTTGTCCGGCTGGAGCTGGTCAGCGATGTGCTGACGCGCACCGGCATTGCCTGAGCCGCCGCCGGTCAAGCCGATCACCCATGCGAACCAAAATTCTTGATTGGTCCCGATCCGCCAAGAGATTGGTCGTGATTGCAGTGGACATTGTTCTCGCGCTCCTCGCCACGTGGCTCGCTTTCACGTTGCGCCTGGACACGCCGCATTGGCCCGACGATGCGCAATGGTTGCTGTATATCCTCGCGCCCAGCCTGGCAGTGCCTATCTTCGTTAAGTTCGGCTTGTACCGGGCCATCTTCAGATATACGGGTTTGGCGACGCTGGCGACGACCGCCAAGGCCACGGCGGTCTACGGGGCCCTTTACCTGACCATGCTGCTCATGCTGCAAACACAGGTTACCGAAGGGCTGCCTCGTACCGTCGGTGTGCTGCAGCCGTTGATCTTTGGTTTGCTGGTCGGCGCCAGCCGCGCACTTGCCCGCTTGTGGCTCACCGGCACCAACAGGAGCCTTAGCCGGCGACTTCTTATCTACGGAGCGGGCAGCGCAGGCGTGCAAACCGCCGCTGGCATTGCGAGCACGAGGCAATTCACTTTGCTCGGTTTTATCGACGACGATCCGCTCAAGATCGGTCGCAGCATCAATGACCTGCGTGTTCATGGGCCGCAGGAAGTTTCCGAGCTGGTGGGCCGGCTGGGCGTCACCGACATCCTGCTGGCCCTGCCTAGCGCGACCCGCGAGACGCGCAACCAGATCATCGGCAAACTCTACGCTCTGCCCGTGCATATCCGAACCCTTCCCGGGCTGGAAGACTTGGCAAGCGGCCGGGTCACTTTGAACGATTTCCGCGAACTGGACATCGAGGACTTGCTGGGCCGCCAGCCGGTACAGCCCGACCGAGCGCTCTTGGCGCGCAATTCGACAGGCAAGGTGGTCCTGGTCACCGGCGCGGCCGGAAGCATCGGCAGCGAGTTGTGTCGGCAGGTGCTGCGCGAACGTCCGCGCCAGCTGCTGCTGCTGGATCACAGCGAATTCGGCCTGTATAGCGTCCATGAGGAACTGGAAGCTTTCGCCGCCAAGCAGAGCCTGGACGTTGAGATCGTACCGCTGCTGGGAAGCGTCAGACACTATGCGCGCATATCGGAAATCTGCGGCACTTGGCGCCCTGATACGGTCTATCACGCTGCGGCGTACAAGCATGTGCCGATGGTGGAACACAACCCCGCCGAGGGTGTCGCGAACAATGTCCTGGGCACCATCAATACCGCGCGCGCAGCGCTTGAATATGGCGTGTCCTGTTTCGTGCTGATCTCCACAGACAAGGCCGTACGGCCTACCAATGTGATGGGCGCCAGCAAACGCGTTGCCGAGATGATCCTGCAGGCTCTGGCGGGCTGCGCACAGCCTGACTTCACGGGTTTGGGCGAAGGTGCAGGCCCATGCGCGAACAAGACGCGCTTTGTCATGGTCCGGTTCGGGAACGTGCTTGGATCGAGCGGCAGCGCTGTGCCACTATTCCGGCGCCAAATCGAGTTGGGCGGACCGGTGACCGTCACTCACCCCGATGTGATTCGCTATTTCATGACGATCTCGGAAGCGACCCAGCTCGTCGTCCAGGCCGCAGCCATGGGCGAGGGTGGGGAGGTTTTCGTGCTGGACATGGGTGAACCGGTCCGGATCATGGAACTGGCGCGCCGCATGATTACCCTGTCCGGCTTCACCTTGCGCAACGATGATCACCCGGCGGGGGACATCGAGATCGTGATCTCCGGCCTTCGACCGGGCGAGAAGCTTTATGAGGAACTACTGATAGGCGAGAACCCGCTGCCAACCGCGCACCCGCGGATCATGCAGGCCCGGGAGGAATTCATGGAATGGCGGACGCTGTCCTTGCGGCTGGCCGCGTTGACGAGCGCCATCGGACGCAACGACGTGAGGGCCATCCGGGCCCTTCTGGGCGAGCTCGTTTCGGGCGCGCAGCTCGGGACTCGGGTTTTCGATCATGTCTTCCAGGAGCGTCAGCAGCGGGACCTTCTGACGGCGGCAGACCCTCCGTGAGCGTGCCGCGCGTCGAGCGAGGCCATCGTCGGTGATAATGCCCGCTTGATCGAATGCGGGCTGCGGCCCGCCAGGACTTGAACTTCATGTTTTCCGGTAAATCCATCCTGGTCACCGGCGGCACCGGCTCTTTCGGCAGGGCTTTCGTCGAAACCGTCCTGCGACGTTTTCCCGATGTCCGGCGCCTGGTCGTCTACTCGCGCGACGAGCTCAAGCAGTACGAGATGGCCCAGAAGTTCTCGATGAAGGATTTCCCCAGCCTGCGTTACTTCATCGGCGACATCCGCGACGAAGCCCGATTGCGCAGGGCGCTTGAGGGCATCGACATGGTCGTGCACGCGGCCGCGCTCAAGCAGGTCCCGGCGGCGGAGTACAACCCTTTCGAGTGCATCAAGACCAATGTGCTCGGGGCGCAGAATCTGATCGAAGCTTGCCTGGATACCGGCGTCGAGCGCGTTGTAGCGCTGTCGACCGACAAGGCGGCGGCCCCGATCAACCTTTACGGAGCAACAAAGCTCTGCTCCGACAAACTGTTCGTCGCGGCGAACAACATCAAGGGCTCGCGGCCCATTCGCTTCAGCGTCGTCCGCTACGGCAATGTCATGGGGAGCCGCGGATCCGTCATCCCATTTTTTCTGCAGCAGCGCAAGACGGGTGTCTTGCCGATCACCGATCCGGAGATGACGCGCTTCAATATCTCGCTGCAGATGGGAGTCGATATGGTGTTGTGGTCCATCGAGCACAGCTGGGGAGGTGAAATACTCGTTCCCAAGATTCCTTCCTATCGCATCGGCGATGTCGCGACGGCAATCGATCCGGCGTGCAGACAGGAGGTGATCGGCGTGCGCCCGGGCGAAAAGATCCACGAGGAAATGATCACCCAGAGCGACAGCCTCAATACCGTGGACCTGGGCGCCTATTACGCCATCCTGCCCAGCGCGGGCGCCTACACCGTCGAGGAATACTGCCGCAAGACCGGTGCGCGGCCAGTGCCGCCGCAATTCAGGTATGACAGCGGCAGCAACGACAGTTTCCTGAGCGTCGAGGAGTTGCGCAGCCTGATCGTCGAACACGTCCGGCGTAGCGAAGCTGGCTGAGGCCGGGTATGAGTTTCATCCCCTACAGCCGCCAGGAGATCGCGGATGAAGATATCGAGGCGGTCGTGGCAGCGCTTCGCTCCGAGTACGTGACACAGGGGCCGCGCATCGTTTCCTTCGAAGAGAAATTTGCAACCCGCCATCAAGTCGCGCATGCCGTAACGGTGTCCAATGCCACCGCCGGACTTCACATCGCATGCCTCGCATTGGGTGTTGGCCCGGGGAAACTGGTCTGGACGAGTCCGAACAGCTTTCTGGCTTCGGCGAACTGCGCGCGGTATTGCGGTGCCGACGTCGATTTCGTGGACATCGACCCTCAGACACGAAACATGTCCACAGCCGCGCTTCGCCAGAAGCTGGAAATTGCCCGCTCGCGCAAAAGGCTGCCTCACACGGTGGTGCCCGTCGATTTCGCGGGATTGCCCTGCGACCTCAGGGAAATGCGCGCACTGGCCGACGAGTATGGTTTCCGGATTCTGGAGGACGCCTCGCATGCCACTGGAGCGAGCTACCTGGGACGTCCCGTGGGAAGTGCTTACGCTGACATCTCGGTATTCAGCTTCCACGCCGTCAAGATCGTGACCACGGCCGAGGGAGGAATGGCCACTGCGCAAGATCCGGCGCTGGCGCGCCAGCTCAGGCTGCTGAGATCGCACGGAATGGTTCGGGACGCCAAAGAGCTTCGTTGCGAGCCCGAGGGTGCATGGGTCTATGAACAGCACGTTCTGGGCTTCAACTACCGCATGACCGACTTGCAAGCAGCACTCGGTGAATCGCAGCTGCGCCGTATTGGGCAAATGCAGCAGCAGCGCATCGGCGCGGCGGATCGCTATGACGCGCTTCTCGCTGGCCTCCCGCTTATCTTGCCAGCGCGACGCCCTGATCGAGTATCAGCCTGGCATCTTTACGCGGTGGAGATAGATGACTCACGTACCGTGGCAACGCGGGCCCATGTATTCGCCGGTTTGCGCCGCGCGGGCATCGGCGTGAATGTCCACTATATCCCGGTGCATACCCAGCCGTACTACGCCGCGCTTGGCTTTCGCGCCGGAGATTTCCCCGCCGCAGAGCGGTACTACGCCAGGGCGCTGTCGCTGCCGCTATTCCCCGGCATCTCCCCGGCCCAGCAGGAACGCGTGGCCGCGGAACTGGCAGCCTTGCTGCCAACCTGATGGGCGGGCTATGGAACTGGCGCTGGGAACCGTCCAATTTGGCCTGCCCTACGGTATCGCCGGCCGAGACGCGCGGGTACCGGAAGATGAGGTTCGCGCAATCCTGCGCCGCGCTTTTGAATTGGGCATCCGTGTGCTCGATACCGCAGCCGCATACGGAGACATTGAGGGACGCCTTTGCGGCTTGACCACAGACCTTTCCTTTTCTATCGTGACCAAGCTTCCCGCGGTTCCGGCGGAGGTTGAGCCTTCCAATATCTCGAGCTGGGCCGAGAAAGCCGTCGGCACCTCAGCGAGAAGACTCGGTTCCGCGTTTGCGGGGCTCCTGTTCCACCGCGCCGAAGACTTGCTCGGTGACCGTGGCGGGTTGCTTTGGAACGTTTGTGCGGAACTGGCCAAAGGCCATGGCGTCCCCCTGGGTGTTTCATGTTACGACCCGGGCATGCTGGATCGCTTGCGTAGCCGATATCCAATCGAGTTGGCGCAGTTGCCGGCCAATGCATTCGACCAACGTCTCCGGGGGCGCCCGCGCGATCGGGTCATGCAAATTCATCTGCGTTCGGTTTTTTTGCAGGGATTGCTGGTGATGCCTGCTGACGCGGCTTCGGCGCGAGTCCCCGCAGCGGCGGCCTCGCTGGCAGCCTGGCACGCCTGGTGTGCCAACCGCGAGCTGCAGCCTTTGACCGCGGCCCTCGGGATTGCGAAGGGCATGACATGCGCCAGCCATTGCGTCGTCGGGGTCGATGACGTAGGCCAGCTCGAGGCTATTGCATCGGCTTGGCAGGATGCGCCCAAATTGCAGGCCCCTGAACTTGCCGTGGCGCAAGCCGATGTGTTCGACCCGCGCCGCTGGAATGCGGGTCGATGATGCACCTGGGACCCCATCCATGACCAACGCCGAGCGAACGCCCCAGCGCGACGAATTCCTGGCCAGCGAAGGCGATTCCTGGTTTGAGCGCAACGCCCCAATGCTTGCAGCCCCGTCACCGATGCGAACTCTCGTGGTTTCGCGCCTGGTGGCCAGCCTGGGCGGGCGGCAGCGCGCGGCGGTCCTCGAAATCGGATGCGGCCGGGGCGACAATCTCCATGCGCTCGGCCAGAGCAGAGGCATTTCCGGCCACGGCATTGATCCTTCGGCCAAGGCCATCGAAGCGGGGCGGGCGGCATACCCGCAGCTGGAACTGCGGCAAGGCACGGCTGATACGCTTCCTTTCGAGGATGCATCGTTTGACCTGGTCTGGTTCGGCTTTTGCCTGTACCTGGTGGACCGGCCGCTGCTGCAGCGTGCCGTGGCGGAAGCCGACCGCGTCCTGCGCGATGGCGGCTTGCTGGCCATCGTCGACTTCGACCCCGACGTGCCGAGCATCCGTCCCTACCACCACCGCGCAGGCCTCAGCTCCTACAAGATGGATTACTCCCGTCTATTCCTGGCCAATCCGGCTTACGTCCTGGCGGAGAAGAACTCCACCAGCCATGAAACCGGTTTGTGGTCGGCAGATCCCCAGGACCGTGTAGCGCTGACCATCTGCCGCAAGGACCTGGCGCACGCCTACCGACAGGCGCCCGCTGGAGGGGTGCTTTGACCACGGTGGCGGTTGTGCAGGCTCGCATGGGTTCGAGCCGCTTTCCGAACAAGGTCATGCGCCAGATCCGCGGCAGGCCGATGATCGAGCTGCTGCTCGCGCGGCTCGCCCTCGCCCGCCGCATCGATCACATCGTGCTGGCCACGGGAGATGGCGCAGCGAACGATCCATTGGCCGACCACGTGCGCTCGCTCGGTTACGCGGTGTTCCGCGGCAGCGAATCCGACGTGCTGGCTCGCTACCACGGCGCCGCCAAGGCCGCCGGGGCTGCGACGGTGGTGCGCATCACCGGCGACTGCCCGTTGATCGATCCGCTCCTGGTCGATGAAATCATCGCGGCGTTCCAAGTGTCCGGCGCCGACTACCTGAGCAACACGGTTGCGCCCACCTACGCGGACGGCCTCGACACCGAGGTATTCTCCTTCCACGCGCTGGACACGGCGATGTGCGAAGCGAAGCTGATTGCAGAGCGCGAACATGTGACGCCGTACATCCGCAACTCCGGACGATTCACGGTCCTGAACCATGCGAACGGCGAAGACTTTTCCGGGGAGCGTTGGACGGTTGACGAACCTGAAGACTTCGAGGTGATTTCGGCCGTGTTCGATCATTTCGCGCCTCGTATCGATTTCACGTGGCGCGAGGTGCATGCGTTGGCGCAGGCCCGCCCCGATCTCTTCACCGCCAACCGCCATCTCATCCGCAATGAAGGAGCCCAAATGAACACCGGCCAGAAACTCTGGAAGCGAGCCCGCCGCGTCATACCGGGTGGAAGCATGCTCCTGTCCAAGCGCGCCGAAATGTTTGCGCCCGATCAATGGCCCGCGTACTTCAGCAAAGCCCGGGGCTGCAAGGTCTGGGACCTCGATGGCCGCGAACTGATCGACATGTCGATGATGGGGATCGGGACCAACACGCTGGGCTATGGCCATCCTGAGGTCGACACGGCGGTCCTGGAAACGGTCAAGTCAGGCAACATGAGCACCTTGAACTGCCCGGAGGAAGTATTCCTCGCGGAACGCCTGGTGGAGATGCATCCGTGGGCGCAGATGGTCCGGTTCGCCCGCAGCGGAGGCGAGGCCAACGCCATCGCGGTGCGGATCGCCAGGGCAGCCTCGGGCAAGGACAAGGTCGCGATCTGCGGCTACCACGGCTGGCACGACTGGTATCTCTCTGCCAACCTCGGCGATGACAAGAACCTTGCCGGCCATCTGCTGCCCGGACTCGAGCCGCGCGGCGTTCCCCAGGGTCTGCGGGGCACGGTGTTGCCGTTCAATTACAACCGCTTCGATGAACTCGAGGCGATTGTTGCCAAGGGCGACATCGGCGTCATCAAGATGGAGGTCTCTCGCAACAAGGGGCCCGAACCCGGTTTCCTGGAGAAGGTGCGGGCCCTGGCCACCGAGAAGGGGATTGTGCTCATATTCGACGAGTGCACGTCCGGCTTCCGGCAAAGCTTCGGCGGCCTGCACAAGCTCTACGGGGTCGAACCCGACATCATGATGCTGGGCAAGGCGCTCGGCAACGGCTACGCCATCACCGCCGCGGTCGGGCGGCGCGAGGTCATGGAGGCGGCTCAATCGACTTTCATCAGCAGCACATTCTGGACCGAGCGCATTGGTCCGGCCGCGGCGCTCAAGACGCTGGAAGTCATGGAACGCCTGCGCTCCTGGGAAACCATCACCGCCATCGGCGAATCGATCACGGCCCAGTGGCAGGAAATGGCGCTGCGCCATGGTCTGCGGATCTCGACCTCGGGGTTGCCCGCCCTCACCGGCTTCACGTTCGATTCGCCGAATGCGCTCGCGTACAAGACCCTGATCACGCAGGAGATGCTGGGCAAGGGATACTTGGCTGCCACCAGCGTCTACACATGCATCGACCATACGCCGGAGGTGGTGAAAGCCTATTTCGACGCGCTCGACGGCGTCTTTGCCCTCATCCGCGAATGCGAGGACGGCCGGGACGTCTCGTCGTTGTTGAAGGGGCCGATCTGCCATGCGGGCTTCAAGCGCCTGAACTAACCATGGCACGTTCAGTGGGCATCCGCGTCGACGCCACGTCCCAGACGGGAACGGGCCACTTCATGCGATGCCTCGCCCTCGCTGATGCTTTGGCCGCCCGAGGTGGCCATGTCAGATTCGTTTCGCGGGCACTCCCCGCTTCGCTGGAAGCCATCGCCCGGGAAAAAGGGCACGCGCTTGTCCAACTGGGCCCAGCCAAGACACCAGCGAACGATGACCTCGCGCACTCACGCTGGCTCGAAACTGGCCGAGATGAGGATGCCGAGGCTACCCGTGCGGCGCTCGATGGCGTCGAATGGGACTGGCTGGTTGTCGACCACTACGGCATCGACGCGCGGTGGGAGAAGCAGCTGCGCGAGAAGGTCAATAAGATCCTCGTCATCGACGACATCGCCGATCGTGAGCACGACTGCGACGTTCTGGTCGACCAGAACCTGCACCCCGAACCAGAGCGTCGTTACAGTTGTTTGGTGCCGGCCCATGCAGCACTGCTGGTTGGACCGCGATATGCATTGCTGCGGCCGGAGTTCAGCCGTGCCCGGCAAGGTGTCGGTCCGCGCAGCGGACAGGTGAATCGCATCCTCGTTTTCTTTGGCGGCATGGACGTGGCTGACTGGACGAGCGCGGGCCTCGATGCCTTGACCAAAGTCGCGCGGCCGGGAACGCATGTCGACGTCGTTATCGGCACCCAACATCCAAGACGCGCGGCGATCGTGAAGCGCTGCGCTGATAGCGGATACCGCTGCCATGTCCAGACCACCGAGATGGCAAGCTTGATGGCCGCAGCCGACCTCGGTCTGGGCGCCGGCGGATCGACCACGTGGGAGCGGTGCTGCGTGGGGTTACCTGCACTCGCTATATCCGTCGCCTATAACCAAGTCGCCTTGTCGCAGGGTTTGGCCAGGACGGGTGGATGTATTCACCTGCGCGCCGACGAGGCCGGCCCCGCGGCTTTGGCCCAGGCTTTGCAAAGGCTGTCTCGTTCGCCCGAGACGGTGCGGCAGGTTTCGGTGATGGCCTATAGCCTCGTGGACGGTCTAGGCACCGCCCGCGTGACGGAGAACATGCTTTGAGACCTTTGCGGATATCGATCCTGTCCACAGACGTTCAGCATCCGGTGATCCCGTACCTGCAACGGTGGTTGGTATGGGCCAAGGACCGTGGGCACGAGGCAACTCTGCACCACGACAAAGCCAACCTGCCGGGCGGAGATCTGCTTTTCCTGGTGTCATGCACCCAGATCATCGGGCCCTCCGAACGCCAGAACTTTGGCAAGGTGCTGGTGCTCCACGCCAGCGACTTGCCGCACGGCCGGGGCTGGTCGCCACACATCTGGTCAATCCTTGAGGGAGAGAACAGCTTTACCGTCTGCCTTCTCGAGGCGGCGGAGCCGCTCGACAGCGGGAACATCTGGCTTACAGCGCGGGTGAGACTGGGGGGCGTGGAACTGATCGATGAGATCAATCAGCAACTGTTCGAGGCCGAACTCAACCTGATGTCGGGCGCGGTAGAGGACTTCGATACCATAACGCCCCAGCCGCAATCGGGCTCTCCATCGCACTATCGCCGCAAGCGCACACCGGCCGACAGCGAACTGGACGTCAACCGGTCGCTTGCAGAGCAGTTCGACCTGCTACGCGTTGCCGACCCTGTCCGCCATCCGGCGTTTTTCCGTTTCCGCGGAAGGCGCTACTTACTGAAGATCGAAAAGGCTGATGATGAGTGACTCCAGCGTGGCAATTGCGGGCCGGCGCATCGGACGCGCGCACCCGCCGTTCGTGATCGCCGAGATGTCCGGCAATCACAATCAATCGCTCGACCGGGCCCTGCAGATCGTGGAGGCCGCCCATCGCAGCGGCGCACACGCGCTGAAAATCCAGACCTATACACCGGACACGATGACGCTCGACATCCGTGAAGGCGAGTTCGTCATCAGCGACCCGCAGAGCCTCTGGTCCGGTAGAACCCTTTATGAGCTCTATGGCGAAGCGTCAACGCCATGGGAGTGGCACGAGGCGATCTTCAGGCGGGCCCGCGAGCTGGGCATCATCGCCTTCAGTACGCCCTTCGACGAGACCTCGGTGGATTTTCTCGAGCGGCTCCAGGTGCCCTGCTACAAAATTGCCTCGTTTGAAAACACCGATTTGCCGCTGATCAGGCGTGTGGCCGCCACCGGCAAGCCTGTCATCCTTTCGACGGGGATGGCTACAGCCGCTGAGCTCGACGAGGCCGTGACCGCAGCGCGACTGGCTGGATGCAAGGATCTTGTGCTGCTGAAATGCACCAGTACTTACCCAGCGACGCCCGAGAACACGAATGTAGCCACGATCCCGCACATGCGGGAGCTCTTCGACTGCGAGGTCGGCCTGTCCGACCACACCATGGGCTTGGGTGTCGCCGCAGCGGCAGTGGCGCTGGGTGCCACGGTCATCGAAAAGCATTTCACGCTGGCGCGCGCGGACGGCGGCGTCGACAGCACGTTTTCGCTCGAGCCGGCGGAAATGGCCGCGCTGGTGACCGAGACTCAGCGGGCGTGGCAGGCCCTGGGGCGAGTCGCCTACGGCCCGATCGCGGCCGAAATGAAATCGCTGCAGTTCCGCCGTTCGCTCTATGTCGTGGAGGACGTGGCTGCCGGCGGTGCGTTGACGGCGCACAACGTGCGCGCCATTCGTCCCGGCCTGGGCCTGGCGACGCGGCATCTCGAACACGTCCTTGGCCGCACCGTGCCGCGAGCCGTGAAGCGCGGGACACCCGTCACTTGGAGCCTGTTCCAGTGAGCGCGTTGCGGATAGGCTTTGCCAGCGTGTATGCATGGCGACCCCACGTCGAACACATGATGTTCCTGGCGCGCCTGGTCCAGGACGCCGACCAGGCGGCGGTGTTCCTCGCCTGCGACGGCGACATGCCGGCTTGCTACACCCGCGAACTGCGCGACGTGCGGCCGGACTGGATGGAATGCCTCTTGTGCCGGGCGGGCGGGGTACGGTCCTTCACCGGCACCGGCCTGTCCTCGATCGGCGGCCTGGCGAGCGACCGGAACCTGTCCGGGTTGGCGAGGGCCCGCGAGTGGGCATCGTCAAGCGCCAGCACCCTCGGTCGGTTCGAGTCCCCGGCCGATTACGAAAGCCCCGCATTTCGCGTCATGCGCGATCGACTGGCCCCCGGTGCGCAGCGCGCCTATTCAGCCGCCCGCGCCTGGATCGGCCTCGAACGGCTCGATGCCGTCTGCGTCTTCAATGGCCGCATGGACGCAACCCGGGCCATCTTCGAAGCAGCGCGTGATGCTGGCATCCGCGCCGTCAGCTTCGAACGCAGCTGGTTCGGCGACGGACTGCAAATCCTTCCGGACGAAAACTGCCTCGGCTTGCATGCGGTGCATGCCATGGTGGGCGAATGGAGCTCGAGGCCACTCACCCTGCACCAGGCGCTCCATTCCGCCGGCCGGATCGCCTCGCGGTTGACGCGAACGAACACGACCGAATGGCGCGCCTACAACACGCAGGCGCGGCGGGGCACATGGCCCGCGCAGGACGGCTCGCGCAGGATCCTGCTGCTGCCGGGAAGCCTCAACGAGATCTGGGGCGATCCGGAGTGGCAGTCGAGCTGGAGCGAGGCGACGGCTGCCTACGATGCGATCATTGACCACCTGAAACTCTCGCGGTACGACGTGGTGCTCCGCTGCCATCCCAACTGGGGCGAGCGAATCGGCAAGAACGACGGACGCCTCCCGGAAAGGTACTACACCGACTGGGCACGGGCCCGGGGCGTGCACGTGATCGCGAGCCGCGACACGGTGAGCACCATGGATCTGATCGCCCAGTGTGATGCGGTGGTGCTTGCCAATGGCAGCGCGGCGCTGGAGGCGGCCGCCATGGGCAAGCAGGTGATCGCAACCGCGCCTTCGATTTACCAGGAAGCGGGTTTCAGGACGGACGTCAGTCACCCCGACAAGCTTCAGAGCCTGCGGCTCCAAGTCGACGCGACTGCGACTGAACAAGCCGCCTTGCAGCGGCAACTCCGCCGCCTGGCGCTGCGCTTCTGCTACACCATGACGAACCGCCTGCCGCAGTATGTGGCACATGTTCGCGCCCTCTCGTCCTGGCAGTACCGCTACCCGCCCGGGGCCGACCCACAGCGGATCCTCGAGATCATCCGGTCCGGCCGCCTGCAGGCCGACGACGCAGCGTTCGCGGACAATGAGGAAAGTGAGAACGAGGTGTTGCAGCGAATGGAAGCCGGGGACTGGAGCGCCCTGATTCCTGGGCCCCAAGACGACCTGTCATCGGCGCCCAGGGTGAATCGGCGCTGGCTGTTGCGACCGGTCGATTTCGTTCGCCGGAAAATGCCGGTGGGCGACCGGTGACGGCCATCCGCATGCGATTTCTCCAGACACTCTCGCGCGGCCTCAGGAGCCAGCCGGGCTATACGCTCATGCGCATGGCAGCCCGCTTCTCCACCGTGCGATCGACCGTTGTCGGCACACGGGCCCTGTGGCAGCGAAGCACGACCCGTAGCTATCTGGCTGAACGCCAGTCGCAGATGAAGAGTTCACTCTTTCCAGGCCTCGACCGCGAGGCTTTCGTGAAGACGCTGCAGCAGAAGGGCGTCGCTTTTGGACTCACCCTGCCGCCCTCGATGGTGCAGGAAATCCGGGCGTACACCGAGCGCTCGCCCAGCTTCGCCGACCGCCTGACTGACCGCGGCTTTCTGCCCGGTGAGCGTGAGAGGGCCGAGCAGCGCCTGGGCAAGCCGATCCTGCTCGCGCAGTATTTCAATGCGCGCACCGAATGCCCCGCCATCGACCGGCTTGCGACCGATCCCGCGCTGTGCTGGATCGCCGCCAGCTACTTGCGATCCATGCCCGCGTTCGTCGGCTCGAACCTGTGGTGGACCTATCCCGTCGATGCGTCGCCGCAGGATCGTGATCTCCACGCGCACCTGTTCCACCGCGACGTTGACGATTTCCGTTTCCTGAAGTTCTTCTTCTACCTGACCGACGTGGCCGCCGGCGAAGGCGCCCACGTTCTGGTTCAGGGGTCGCACCGCCGGCCTCCCGCCGTGCGTGGCTTCGCGGATCGCTGGAACATCCGGCGCTACCGGGACGAGGAGATCGCAGCGATTTACGCGAGCGAGGACGTGCTGGAAATCACCGGACGCGCGGGTATCGGTTTCGCGGAGAACACCTTGTGCGTGCACAAGGGTCGCACACCCGTCACGAGACCGCGCCTGCTGCTGCAACTGCAGTACGCCTTGTTCGACTACGGAGTCATGCATGACCTTCGCGATCCGACGCAGCTGTCTTATCTGCGGTGACGCGCCGGAGGCGGGACGCGCATGAGCATCTTCGGCGCGATGACGCCCCGGCGCGCCCGCCAGCTCTGGTACGCGCCCGTGCTGGGAACGGCGACCGCGCTCATGATGGTGCGGCTGTTGGCGCTCCCGAAGATCCTGGATGTCACAAACTTCGCCCGGCTGAGCGTCGTCTTCCTGGTGTCGAGCACCTTTGTCATGCTGGCCTGCCTTGGCCTTCAGGCGCTGCTGCAGCGAGACATGCCGATACTGTTCGTGCAGGGACGCGAACGGGCGGCTCGCATCTTGTTGGTTCAGTGCGTCCTGGTGGCCTACGCCTGCGCCGCGGTGGCGATGCTGGGGGCCGTCGCTCTTCCGGTCAATGTTGGCTCACCGGCCGCCCTGCTCGCGCTCGGTCTCGTGCACGGATTGTCGCAGCAGTTGTTCATGCTCGCGTCGGTGGAAAGCCGCAGCAGGGGCGAGCCCTTGCGCTTCGCGATGCAGAGTCTTACGCGCTCTCTTCTGATCATCGCCGCCGGCCTGGCCACCGCTTTCGCGACCAAGTCGGCCGCGGGCGTCGCGGTGGCCGAGGCAATCGTCTCGCTGATGATCGCACACCGTATCCTGTGGCAGACCGTGGCAGATACGCGACCGGCCACGTACGGGCTCATGCAGCTGGCCCTGCGCAGACTGCCCAAGCTCGACTGGCGAGCGGCCTTCGTGTTGCTGCTGGTGTCGCTGCTTGGATTTGCGCTCGCGAACGCCGACCGCTGGGCGGCCGCGTCATTGCTCCGGCTCGACGCGTTTGCCAACTATGCGTTCGCCGGCAGCGTGCTGGCCATTGGCGCGTCGCTGCAGGCCCTGTTGAACGCCTCCGTGTATCCGATGCTTGCCCGGCTCTACGCGAGATCGGGGGAGCCGGCCTGCTACGCGCTGTGCTCCAGGCTTTCGCTGGCAATGCTGGCAGCCGCCCTGCTGCTCGCCGTGCCGGCATATTACGCGTTGAGCGAAGCCGTCCGGCGCTGGTATCCGGCGTATGCAATGGCGATTGCGTTGCTGCCGCCTTTCCTCCTGGTGGCGGCATTCAGGGTCTCTGATTTCTGGTCCAGCTACATGATGATCACGGGCTACCAGGACAAGCTGCTCAAGACGAACGTCCTCGCCGGTGCCGCCGGAGCGCTGGTGTGGGCGCTCGCCACCCGTCCCTGGGACGCGTCGCCACAGACGCCGCAACAGCTTGCGCTGCTTGCCGCCGCCCTGTGCGTAAGCGGCTATGCGGCGGTCGCGCTGGTCAGTCTCCGCTGCTCCAGAGCGAAGGTGCGCGGATGAGGCGGTACTGGCAGGCCTCTTGGCCGGGACGCCTCCTCGCCTCCGCAGTGAATCTGCTGCGCGGCGTGCGCATCCACCCGGCGGCGGCACTTCTGGGCGCCATTGGGAGCCTCCAACTTGCGCGCCGCGTTCGCATCGCTCGCGGCTGCATTCTGCGCGCGGACGGGGCCGGCGAGGTGGTGCTGGGGACCGGTGTCTGGTTCGCGCGCGACGTCGAAGTCGAGACGGAAACCCGCGTAACGATCGGGCCGCGCACCACGGTCCAGCGCCGGTGCTCCATCAACGGGACGACGCGCATCGGTGCGGACTGCATCCTGGCGCCGGATGTGTTCATCTCGAGCGGCACGCATCCGTTCCGGCACATCCCGCATCTGGCCATTCGAGAGCAGGAGCGACGGCTCGCCGGTAACGGCATTTCACTGGATCGCCCGGTCTGGATCCAGGACGACTGCTGGATCGGCACCCACGTGGTGGTATGCCCCGGTGTGACCATTGGCAAGGGCTGCGTGGTTGGAGCCAATAGCGTCGTCACACGTGATATTCGGCCGTATGCAGTGGTTGCGGGCTCTCCCGCGGCCGTCGTGGGTGAGCGGCTGGCCTGGATCCCGCCGCAGCGTGTGGATGCGGCGGTCGAAACCGACTGGCCTTATGTCCTGTCGGGGTCCCCTGAGAACGGCCCTTCCTGGACAGCCTCCGGCATCCAGCTGTCCAGCAACGAACCAGTGCTGGTCGCCCTGCAGCCCGCCGGTGCGGGCGCGTCCGTGCGCATCGGGATGCGTTGCCGCGCACCAACGACGATCAACGTGAACGGCATTCCCGTCGAGGTGACACCCGCGACGACCGAATTGACAGTTGCCGCTGGACAGCCGGACAGCGTGGGCGCAACCCTGCGTATCGAGCTCCCCTCTCAATCACGATCGGCAACCGTAACGCCGGTAGTCTTCACCACCTTTGAACTGCTGCGCATGCCGCAGCGCAAGTTGCCATGACTTCGTTCGACGAAAGGCTGATCTCCATCATCACGCCCGCGTACAAGGCAGCAAGCGTCATCGGGGCCACGCTGCAGTCCGCGCTCGACCAGACGTATCCCCACTGGGAGCTGCTCGTGGCCGACGACTGCTCACCCGACGACACGCGGGAAATCGTCCGTGAATGGCAAGCGCGTGATCCGCGTATCCGGCTGATTGCGCTGGAGCAGAACGGCGGTCCCGCCGCCGCCCGGAACGCGGCGCTGGCGCAGGCGCAAGGCCGTTGGATCGCGTTTCTCGACAGCGACGACGTCTGGCTGCCCAACAAGCTCGAGCGAACGCTGTCGCATGCGAGGACTCACCACGCCGCGCTGGTGTTCACCGGGTACAGGCGCATCAGCGACGACGAGTCTCGGACTGGCGAATACATCGGCGTCCCGTGCACGCTGACCTACTCTCAGCTCCTGGGCAATACGGCGATCGCGACCTCCACCGTCCTCCTGGATCGGGAACTTTGCGGCGAAGTCAGAATGCAGCGCGTGTACTACGACGACTTCACCTGCTGGCTGGGCATCCTCAA
>JAAOZX010000269.1 GCA_012274225.1 Comamonadaceae bacterium
GATCCAACTTGGCCTGAAGCTGAAGGACGGCGCCTTGCCCCGCGTGGATGTGCGCCACAGCACCAACCAGACGCCGGTCGTGCCGGCCGCCCGGACCCGCTACCTGGCGGAGATCAGCGACACGGTGCGCGGCTACAAGCAGCGGGCCCGGGCGCAGGCGAAGCTGGCGCGCGAGCTGCAGCAGTTGCGCGAGAGTGCCCGCATGCTGCACGAGAACGACGCCAAGCGGGACGGCGCGAAAAACACCGTCCTGCGGCTGGCTGACGAGCGGGATGCCCGCTTCGACTCGGCGGCGCGCAAACTGCTGGCCCAGTGGCCGCAAATGCAGCAGGCCTATGCCGGCGACGAATACGTGGTCAAGATCCGCGACAAGGAGATCCGCACCGCCCTCACCTCCAAGTCGCTTTCCGGCACGACGATCCGCAAGGTGAGCCTGCCGCAATACGAAGACCACGGCGAGATCCTGAAGTGGCTGATGCTCGACAACGTGCCGGGCAGCTTTCCCTACACCGCGGGCACCTTCGCCTTCAAGCGCGAGAACGAGGACCCGACCCGGATGTTCGCCGGCGAGGGGGATGCGTTCCGCACCAACCGCCGCTTCAAGCTGCTGTCCGAAGGCCTGCCGGCCAAGCGGCTTTCCACGGCGTTCGATTCGGTCACGCTGTACGGCAACGACCCCGACCTGCGGCCCGACATCTACGGCAAGGTCGGCAATTCGGGCGTGTCGATCGCGACGCTGGACGACATGAAGGTGCTGTATTCCGGCTTCGACCTGTGCAGTCCCGGCACTTCGGTCTCGATGACCATCAACGGGCCGGCACCGTCCATCCTGGCCATGTTCATGAACACGGCCATCGACCAGAACCTGGAGAAGTTCAAGGCCGACAACGGCCGCGAGCCCACCGATACAGAAGCCGCGAAGATCCGGGAATGGGTTCTGACCAACGTGCGTGGCACCGTGCAGGCCGACATCCTGAAGGAAGACCAGGGCCAGAACACCTGCATCTTCTCCACCGAGTTCAGCCTCAAGGTGATGGGCGACATCGCGGAGTATTTCGTGCACCACAACGTGCGCAATTTCTACTCGGTGTCGATTTCGGGCTACCACATCGCGGAGGCCGGCGCCAACCCGATCAGCCAGTTGGCCTTCACGCTGTCCAACGGCTTCACCTTCGTCGAAGCCTACCTGGCGCGTGGGATGCACATAGACGACTTTGCGCCGAACCTGTCGTTCTTCTTCTCCAACGGCATGGACCCGGAATACACGGTGATGGGACGGGTGGCGCGGCGCATCTGGGCCGTGGCGATGAAGGAGAAATACGGAGCGAACGAACGTTCCCAGAAACTGAAGTACCACATCCAGACTTCCGGGCGCAGCCTGCACGCCCAGGAGATCCAGTTCAACGACATCCGCACCACCTTGCAGGCGCTGATCGCCATCTACGACAACTGCAACTCGCTGCACACCAACGCCTTCGACGAGGCCATCACCACTCCGACGGAAGACAGTGTCCGCCGTGCCATGGCCATCCAGATGATCATCAACCGCGAATGGGGCCTGGCGAAGAACGAGAACCCGAACCAGGGTGCCTTCATCATCGAGGAGCTCACCGAAATGGTGGAAGAAGCGGTGCTGGCCGAATTCGACCGCATCGCCGAGCGCGGCGGCGTGCTCGGCGCGATGGAGACCGGCTACCAGCGCGGCCGGATCCAGGACGAGAGCATGCATTACGAGATGCTCAAGCACACCGGCGAGTTGCCCATCATCGGCGTCAACACCTTCCGCAACCCACGCGGCGACGCGGTGCAGGACAAGCTGGAACTGGCACGCTCGACCGAGGAGGAAAAGCGCGGGCAGCTCAAGCGGCTGCAGGACTTCCATTCCCGCAATTCGGCCCAGGCGCCCGCGATGCTCAAGCGCCTGCAGCAGACCGTCATGGACAACGGCAACGTGTTCGCGGTGCTGATGGACGCGGTTCGGGTGTGTTCGCTGGGCCAGATCACCCATGCGCTGTTCGAGGTCGGCGGGCAATACCGCCGGAGCATGTGAGCCTGGCCACCGCAGCGCCGGAAGCGGAAATCACCTACCGGGGTGCGGTGTACCCCTGGCATTGCGACCACGTCGGGCACATGAACGTCATGTGGTACGTCGGCAAGTTCGACGAGGCCGCCTGGAACTTGTTCCAGCGGGTCGGGATTACCCCGGACTACCTGCGCGCCAACCAGCGCGGCATGGCGGCCGTGGACCAGCACATCCAGTACAAGCGCGAGCTCAAGGCGGGCGACGTCGTGACGGTCCGCTCGACCATCCTTGAAATCGAGGGGCGCAAGATTCGCTTCCGGCACGAAATGACCAATGGCGATACCGGCGAAGTCGCGGCCGTGACGACGCTGCTGGGCGTGCACATGGACACTCATGCGCGCAAGGCTTGCGCTTTCCCTGACGAAGTTGTCACCCGGGCCCGTCAGCTTTACGGGGCCGATCCGTCGGCCAGCCCGGGCACGTGACGGATCACCTCGCCCCAGAATGGGCACGCAGAACTACCTAGGGTCTTACCCACTACCGCACCGCAGCATGCATCCCTAGCATTCCGCATCTTCCATGCTGGGCAGGTGCCCGGCCTTATGACAACCAGGAGCGTGATTTGTCGGGTGAGTTCATTCTGGAGACCCAGGGCCTGACCAAGGAATTCAAGGGATTTGTCGCCGTCAACAACGTCGACTTGAAGGTCCGCCGCGGCCATATCCACGCCTTGATCGGACCCAACGGCGCCGGCAAGACCACCTTTTTCAACCTGCTCACCAAATTCCTGCCGCCCACCCGCGGCACCATCCTCTATCAGGGCCAGGACATCACCCACGAGAAGCCGGCCCAAACCGCGCGCCGGGGCATCGTGCGCTCGTTCCAGATCTCGGCTGTGTTCCCGCACATGACCGTCCTGGAGAACGTCCGGGCGGCGTTGCAACGCAACCTGGGGACCTCCTTCCATTTCTGGAAGCCCGAGAAGTCGCTGCAGCCCCTGCAACCCAAGGCTGAAGAACTGCTGGCATCCGTGGACCTCTCCCGGTTTGCCAATGAATTGACCGTGAACCTGCCCTACGGCCGCAAGCGCGCGCTGGAGCTGGCCACCACGATGGCGCTGGAGCCGGACCTGATGCTGCTGGACGAACCGACCCAGGGCATGGGCCACGAGGACGTGCACCGCGTCACCGAGCTGATCAAGAGAATCTCCGCGGGGCGCACCATCCTCATGGTCGAACACAACATGAACGTCGTGGCGTCGATCGCCGACCGCATCACCGTGCTGCAGCGCGGGGCCATCATCGCGGATGGACCGTACGCCGAGGTCTCGGCCAACCCGCTGGTGATCGAAGCCTATATGGGCACAGCCGAGACCGCCCTGCAGGGAGCCCATTGATAGTGGCCGCTGCCCTTTTCATTTCGTGTCCTGCGCTGCCGGCCGGGAGGCCAGAATGACCA
>JAAOZX010000270.1 GCA_012274225.1 Comamonadaceae bacterium
ATTGGACGTGGGGCTGTCGTACGTCAAGCTCGGCCAAGCCGCCACCACTCTGTCGGGCGGCGAGGCCCAGCGGGTCAAGCTGGCCCTGGAACTGTCCAAGCGCGATACCGGCCGCACGCTCTACATCCTGGACGAGCCCACCACCGGCCTGCACTTCGCCGACATCGCCCTGCTGCTCAAGGTGCTGCACCAGTTGCGCGACGCGGGCAACACCATCGTCGTGATCGAGCACAACCTGGACGTGATCAAGACGGCCGACTGGATCGTCGACATGGGGCCGGAGGGCGGCGCGGGCGGCGGCCAGGTGGTCGGCGTCGGAACGCCCGAGGAGATCGCCGCCAATCCGGCCAGCCACACCGGGCGTTACCTGAAGCGCCTGCTGTGACCGGCCCGGACCGGCTCTCGGGCCGCGACCTGGCGGCCGCGCTGGCCATCGTCTTCATCTGGGGCATGAACTTCGTGGCGATGAAGTACGCGCTGCGCGACTTCACACCGTTCCAGCTGGGCGCGGCGCGGTTTGCCTTCGCCGCGCTGCCGCTGGTGCTGCTGGTCAAGCCGCCCCGGCTGCACTGGAAGTGGCTGCTCGTCTACGGGCTGTTCCAGGGCGTGGGTCAGTTCGGGTTCCTGTTCACCGCGCTGAAGGTCGGGATGACCGGATCGCTGGCATCGGTGCTGATGCAGACCCAGGTCTTCTTCACCGCAATCTTCGGCTACTTCCTGCTGCACGAGCACCCCGGACGCCCGTTGCAATGGGGCCTGTTCCTGGCGGCGCTCGGCGTGGCGTGCTTCACGGCCAATTACCTCTCGCCGCAAGGCGATGGCGGCGCCACCACCGTGGCCGGGTTCGTCCTGAACCTGTGCTCGGCCGCGATGTGGGCCGCCTCGAACATCGTGGCGCGCAAGGCCCAGCGTGCCAGCGCCGGGTTCAACCCGCTGGCGTTCGTGGTGTGGTCCAGCCTGGTGCCGGTGCTGCCGTTCCTGCTGCTGTCCTGGCTGTTCGACGACCCGGCTGTTCGCTGGCGCTGGACAGCGGCGAGCCCGGCCAACTGGCTGGCCGTCGCCTATCTCGGCTGGATGGCAACGGTGCTGGCCTACGGGATGTGGACCGCCCTGCTCAAGCGCCATCCCGTCAACCGGGTGGCACCGTTCAGCCTCGGCGTGCCGGTGGTGGGGCTTGCGGCCGGACTAATGCTGCTTGGCGAAAGCATCACGCCGTGGCAATGGGCCGGCATCGTGCTGGTGGTGGCCGCGCTGGCCTGCGTGATGTTCGGCGCACGAGCCCCCGTCCCGATAACGGCGGTGCCGCAGAAGTACCCGGCCGTGAAGGAACAATGGCGACGACTGACGCGAGCCTGTCCAGCTTTCATTGATCATTGGTGCATGCGCCAAGACCTGCTGAGCCAACCTCGTTCCAACGCCTGTGGCGCCGACGCACCGACTGGGACCCTTCGCACCCAAAGCACCGACGGCGTGCCGCCGCTGCGCAATGCGGTGCGCTCCGGTCTAACGCTCGCCGACAGGGTCTGGTGGCGACTCAGCCGGCAGCTCATTCCGAGCAACTTCATCAAGAGGGCCCTGAAGCAGGCGCACTGAACCCGGCATCCGGACGCTAGGGCAGCAGCTTGCGGATGGCGGCCGCCACTGCGGCGCTGTTGACCGGCTTGACCAGATGCCCGGCAAAACCGGCGCCGAAAGTCTCGCGCTGGTCCTCCTCGGTGCCGTACGCGGAAACGGCGACTGCCGGAACCGCCGCATGCCGGGGTATCGCGCGCATGCTGCGGACCACGTCGACGCCGCCCGGCCCGTCTCCCAGGTTCAGGTCGGACACCAGCACGTCGATGGTGCCGTCCGCGAGCCGGTCCATGGCCGCACCATAGCTGGTGGCGACCGATACGTCGGCGCCCAGCAGCGCGAGTGCTTCCTGCATGGCACAGGCCACGTCGGGCTCGTCCTCGACATACAGGATTCGCACGCCGTCCAGGCGCGGCGCATCCTCCACGGCCCCGAACGCCGACGTCGGTTCCGTGGCCTCTACGTCGACCGGCAACTCGACGCTGAAGGCGGTGCCCTGCCCCGGCCCCGCGCTCTCGGCCCAGACCCGGCCGCCGAGGGCGTCGACCAGCGATTTCACGATCGCGAGGCCCAGCCCCAGTCCCTTGCCGCCGGCAGGCTGGCGCTGTCCCTGGTTGAACGGCCGAAAGATCTGCTCCGCCTCGCCCGGTTCCAGGCCCGCGCCGTGGTCGCGGACCCGCAACCGCCAGCGATTGCCCGCCAGCACGTCGGCCCCGATCTCCACCCGGCCCTCCTCGCTGCTGAAGCGGATCGCGTTTTCCAGCAAATTGGCGAAGACCTGCTCCAGCCGGGCCGGGTCGGCATTGACCAGCGCCCGGCCCGGCTGCAGCCCGTTGGCGTCGATGGTGACCTGGCGCAAGCGGGCCACGGCGACCCAGTGATCCAGCACCCTCAGGCACGGCAGCACCGGGTCGACCACCTCGTTGGCCATGTACAGTTTGCCGCTGAGGATGCGCGAAACGTCGAGCAGGTCGCTGATCATGCGCGCCTGCATCGAAATGGCGTGCGACAGCCGGTCGATGAATTTGGGAGCCGGCGCCGGGAGATTGGGGAGGCGCTTGAGGACTTCAGCCGACGACAGCGCGATCTGCAGCGGCGAGCGCAATTCGTGCGAGACCTTGGCCAGGAACTGGTCTTTCGCGTTGCTGGCGTGCTGGGCTGCGGCCAGCGCGTCGATTCGCTGCTGTTCGATCTGGCGCTGGTAGGTGAAATCCTGGACGATGCTGCCGATCTGCGTTACGTCTCCGAGCTGGATCGGGAAGATGCTGAGCACCCAGTGGCGTTCGCGGCCCTGGTCGTCCGTTCGCGACACTTCGACACGATGCTGGGGCTGCCCGCGCCGGGCGACCTGGCTGAACGCTTCCGCGGCCTTTTTCGGGAATCCCGCAATATCGTCCACCGAATGCCCCAGGTAGGCGCTGGCACCGGGCTCGGGGGCGAGCATGAGCGCCGGGTTGACCCGGATGAACCGCAGGTCGCCGTCCAGGACCGCCAGCCCCAGCGGGGCTTCTTCGAAGAAGCGATCGAGCACGGTGGCCGTCTGCTTCGCTTGACTGGTGCTGGTGCCGACCCGCAGCTCCAGCTCGGCCTTGGCCTGGGTGAGTTGCGCTTCGGCCTGGCGCCGCGATACGACTTCGCGTTGCAGTGCGCGGTTGGCCTCGCGCAGCTGTTCGGCCCCCGGCAGAGCCAGGATCTGCGGCGTCAACCGGTACAGCACCCAGGCCGTGCCCAGCGATACCGCGGCCGTGAACGCCTTCATGATGCCGGCGTACCAGTAGACCGGGTCCCACAAAGTCCACACCTCCAGGGCATGCGTCATGCCGCAGGAGACGATGAAGGCGCCGAACAGCCACGCGACCCAGCCGAACGGAATGTCGGTGCGCCGGCGCACGATGTTGAGCAGTGCCCAGGGAATGACCAGGTAGGAGAAAGCAATCAGCGAGTCGCTGACCAGATGCAGCCAAAGCAAAGGCGGCGACGCCGTGATGCAAAACGAGTGCGGCAGCAGCCGGTCGCCGAGATGCGACTGGGTCCAGACCGCGACCCCTATCAACAACATCGCGGTGGTGGCGGTGGCGCCGGCCAACTGTGACTTGCTTGGCGTCATCATCTTTGTCCCTCCTGCAACCGCGGTCCGCATGCACTGGTACGGTCCCGCCCCAATCCTAATGCTGGGTTCGGTGGGGCGAGGCGGGACACTTCCTGAAAAGGGGTCATCCGTTTCCTACGCGCGGTCGGCGCCAGCATCGAGTCACGACAGGTCAGCCGGCCGTGTCGTGGGAATGGTGCCGCCCTGGCCAACCCACCAGCATGCGAATGCAGTGAGCGCTCCGATCGCGGCGCCCCCGATCCACGGCATCCGGACCTGGATCAGGCTGCCTTGCTGGCCCAGCGCAAACAGAGCGGCAACACCGATTCCACCGACTGCGCCCGCCAGCACGACCGGCAGCAGGCGTAGCCAGCCGAGCCGGTGCAGCAGGTACAGAACTGGCGCGCCCCAGACCAGCGCGGCGGCGTAGGCCAGCGGAAGCCCAAAGGCCAGGATCACTTTCAGTTCGCGCAGCGCTTCGAATCCATCGAACCGCGGCTGGTCGAGCCGCCCCCAGATCATCACGCCGATCCAATAGGCGACGGGCGCGACCAGCGGTCCGATCAGCAGACCGCGTATCGAATGGCGCACTGCGCGCTCACTTCGCCGCTTCCAGCAGCTCGCGGGTGCGGATGGCCTCGCGCCGGGCCGCCTCGGCATAGTCGTCGCCGTCCGAGGCATAGAGGATGGCGCGCGAGGAATTGACGACGATCGGCGCGTCGGTGCGCCAGCCGGCCTTCACGGTGGCGGCCGCGTCGCCGCCCTGCGCGCCGACACCGGGGATCAACAGCGGCACCGTGGGCGCGAGCAGGCGCACCCGTTCGATCTCCGCGGGATAAGTGGCGCCGACCACCAGTCCGAGCTGGCCGTTCACGTTCCACGGCCCCTGCGCCAGCGCGGCCACGTGCTCGAACAGCAGCGGCTGGCCCGGCACCGTCGCCAGCCGCTGGTTCTGCAGATCGTCACCGCCGGGATTGGAGGTGCGGCACAGCAGGAATGCGCCCTTGCCCTGGCGTTGCAGATAGGGCTGCACCGAATCGAAGCCCATGAACGGCGACAGGGTCACGGCATCGGCGCCGTAGCGCTCGAACGCCTCTTTCGCGTACTGCTCCGCCGTCGAGCCGATGTCGCCGCGCTTGGCGTCCAGGATGATCGGCACGTGCGGCGCCGCGCGGCGCATGTGGTCGATCAGGTGTTCCAGCTGGAACTCGGCGCGGTGCGCGGCAAAGTAGGCGATCTGCGGCTTGAAGGCGATGACCAGGTCGGCGGTCGCGTCGACGATGCGCGCGCAGAAGTCATAGAGCTTTCCGGCGTGGCCGCGCAGGTTCCCCGGAAAGCGCGCGGGGTCCGGGTCCAGTCCCACGCACAACATGGAACGGTTGCAGCTCTGGGCATCCAGCAGCATCTCGATGAAGGTCATGCGTCCGATTGTAGTAAGCGAGCCTGCGCGGCGCCTGGGCGACAATGGCCCGCCATGCAACGCCTGGACCGACAACAACTCGCCAACCTGGTCTTCCTCACATTGATCTGGGGCCTGAACTGGCCGGTGATGAAAATGGGCGTGAGCAATTACCCCGCGCTCACGTTCCGTGCGCTGTCGATCATGCTGGGGTTGCCGGTGCTGGCCGGCGCGCTGACGTTGATGAAGGTGCCGTTCCGGGTGCCGCGCCGCCACTGGCCCGAGCTGCTGGCCCTGACGCTCACCAATATGCTGATCTGGCAGGTGTGCATCATCCTGGCGGTGCAAAGCCTGTCCAGCGGGCGGGCGGCGATCCTGGGCTACACCATGCCGATCTTCTCGGCCATCATCGGCTCACTGCTATTCCGTTCGGCGCTCAGCCGGCGCGCCTGGCTGGGCGTGGTCGCCGCGGCCGTCGGTGTGGGCCTGTTGCTTTGGCACGAACTGACCGGGCTGGCCGGCCGGCCCGCCGGCGTCGCACTGGCCCTCATGGCCGCGTCCACCTGGGCGCTGGGCACCCAGATGCTCAGGCGCACCCGCATCCCGGTGCCGACGCTGACGCTCTCCTTCTGGATGACGGCCCTCACCGGGGTCGTCATCACAGTGCTGGCGCTGGTCATCGATCGCGGCGCCTGGCACATGCCCAGCACCGCCGTGAACTGGGCCATCGCCTACAACGCCGTCATGGTGTTCGGCTATGCGCACGCCGCGTGGTTCTTCCTGGCGCGTGGCCTGCCGCCGGTGGCGTCGACGCTGAGCGTGATGTTCATCCCGGTGCTCGGGGTGTTCGCCGGCGCGCTGTGGCTGGGTGAGGTGCTGCACTGGCGGGACTTCGCGGCCATGGTGCTCATGGTGGGCGCCATCGCGTCGGTGCTGTGGCCGAGCCCGCCGCCGGTGGCGGCCGGCGCCGCGGCTCAGACCCGCTGACGCGGCGCCCGGCGGCGCGGCAGGCGAACGCCGGAACGCCGACATCGCTGTTGCAAAGGCGCGGGGGGGCGGGCTGCGGCGCGCATAGAGACAGGGCGCCTGCGCTGGCCCGGCTTGTGCCCGGCGCGCTTGCGCGCTTCGTCCTCATGCTCGTCGCAGCTGTCCGAGCGGAGCTCGCCCCAGCGAGCGCAGCGAGTTTTGCGACGCGGGCACAAGACGGGATAGCGCAGGTTCAGTCGGCGCCGTTGGCGCCGATCGCCTTGTCAGCGAGACGCAGCCCGTCCGCCCGCGACTTTGCCGCGAGGTGCAGGCGCGAAATATTCGGGGATTAGTGGGCCGTTGCCGACGCCTGCTGCAATGCCTGGTGAATGGCCTCGGCCGAGCGCTTGCCGGCGCCGGCCGCCAGGATCACGGTCGCTGCGCCGGTCACCGCGTCGCCGCCGGCGAACACCAGCGTCTTGGAGGTGAGTCCGGTGTGCTCGTCGGCGACCAGGCAGCCCTTCTTGTTGGTTAGCAGCCCCGACGTGGTGCGCGTCAGCAGCGGATTGGGCGTGGTGCCGATCGCCAGGATCACGTTCTCCACCGGCA
>JAAOZX010000271.1 GCA_012274225.1 Comamonadaceae bacterium
CGGCGCTGGCAATTGACGGCCCTGATGGCGCTGCTGCTGCCGGCCCGGGTGGCCGGGCGCTGGCAACGCTGGCGCCTGCGCAGCGCCGACACGTTCGCCCAGCACGGGACACTGCAATGAGCGCCGCACCGCGAACCTGGCACGCCGACGCCGCCCTGCGCTGCCGCGTCTCGGTGATCATCAAGGCGCTCAACGAAGAGAAAAACATCTGCGCAGCGATCGAGACCAGCCTGGCCGCGGTGGCGGAAATCGGCGGCGAGGTGATCCTGGCCGACAGCCATTCCACCGATCGCACCGTCGAGCTGGCATCCGGGTATCCGATCCGGGTGGTGCAGTTGCTGCATCCGCAGGAACGCTGCTGCGGGGTCGGTCCGCAGCTGGGCTACCAGCACGCGCGCGGCGAATACCTGTACATCCTCGACGGCGACATGCGGATGCTGCCGGGCTTCCTGACCGAGGCGCTGAGCTTCCTGGCGCAGCATCCCGAGGCCGCGGGCGTCGGCGGCCGGCTGGTGGAGCTCAACACCGAGAGCATGGAGTACCGCGAGCGCGGCCTGCGCGCGGCGGCGCACCTGTCGCCCGGCGAGGTCGACCGGCTGGACGGCGGCGGACTCTATCGCCGCCGCGCGATCGAGGAAGCCGGCTACTTCTCGGACCGCAACCTGCACGGCTATGAGGAGTTCGACCTGGCCGTCCGGCTGCGCTCGCGCGGCTGGAAGCTCTGGCGCATCCCGGTCGACGCCGCCACACACTACGGTCACGACACGCCTCCGTACCGCCTGCTGGTGCGCCGCTGGCGCGCCCGCTACGTCCGTGGCCTGGGCGAGCTGCTGCGCGGCGCCATGGGGCAGCCCCACATGCGGCTGGTGTTGCGAGGCATGCGCGAGCTGCGCATCTACGCCGCGGTGCTGGTGTGGTGGGCGGTGCTGGCCGGCGTGCTGTTCTGGCCGGTGCCGGCCCCGACCCGCGGCACGATCTTCGTGGCGCTGGCGGCCGCGCCTTACCTGCTCATGCTGTGGCGCAAGCGCTCGGCCTCGCGGGCCGCGTACTCGGTGGTCTCCTGGTGCTTCTGCTCGGCCGGGCTCGCCCTGGGGCTGCTGCACGGCAGGCGGCCACCGAAAGGACCGATCCCCAGCCGCGTCCTGCACGAGCCGCCGCAATCGACGGAAACGCGCCACAAGCATTACGCATGAAGCACCGGTTCTTGACCTCGTGCCGATTCGCTTCCAGCCAACGACGCACCCCCGTACCGGCAGGCCGCACGCATCCATTTCCAGGGCAACACCAAATCCAAACCATGCGACAGACCCCACTTCCCGCCGGCGCGCTGCCTCCGGCTGCCGCCGCCCGCCAGGGCGAGCGCTACATCTATATTGCCTGTCCATGGACGCCGGTGGGCGGCGGCATGTACCAGGTGTCGGACTACCTGATCCGGTGGCAGGCGGCGCAACGGCCGGCGCATGCCGCGCAATTGCGGCCGCTCGATTCGCGCGGCGGGTCCACCCCGCTGTTCTCGCTGTGGATCCTGCTGACGGCGCTGGCGAAGATCCTGCGCGGCCGCATCGAGGGCCGCCTCGCAGGCGTTCACGTCAACATCGCCGAGCGCCTGAGCTTCGTTCGCAAGGGCGTCATCGTCGTCGCCTGCCGCGCGCTGGGCGTGCCGGTGGTGCTGCATCTGCACGCGCAGATGAAGAGCTTCCATGACGCGCTGCCGGGGCCGCTGCAGCGCCTGGCGCGCTGGGTGTTCTCGTTGGCCGACTGCGTGCTGGTGATCGGTCCGCAGGCCCGGCGCTTCGTGATCAACGAACTGCTGGTGCCGCCCGAGCGCGTGGAGATCGTCATCAACGGTGTGCCCGCTGCGGGCCAGCCGCGCCGCAAGCCCCAGGCCGGTGGGTTGCAACGCGTGCTGTTCCTGGGCCGGCTGTCCGGGCCGAAAGGCGTGGGCGATCTGCTCGAAGCCCTGGCCCGCCCCGGCTTCGATCGCACCCGGCTGGAGGTCACCATCGCCGGCGCCGGCGACGTCCCCGCGTACCAGGCACGCTCGCGCGAACTGGGGATCCAGGACTTCGTGCGGTTTCCCGGATGGTGCGACCCACACGCGATCGCCGCGCTGCTGGCGCAGACCGACGTGCTGGTCCTGCCCTCCTACGACGAGGTGTTGCCGCTGGTCATTCTGGAGGCCCTGGCCAACGGCGTGGCCGTGGTCTGCACCGCGGTGGGCGAGATCCCATCGCTCCTGACCGACGGGGTCGACGTGATTTACGTCAATCCCGGCGATGTCGACGGCATCGCGGGGGCGCTGCAGAAGGTGCTGGGCCAACCCGAGCTGCTGGAGCGGCTGGAACGCAACGGCCGCGCCCTGTACGAGCGGCAATTCTCGATGGCGCGCTTCTTCGCCGGCGTGGCTCGCGTCCACCAGCGCACGTTCGGCACCGCGGGACATCCCCTGGAGCCCGTTGCGCGGACACCGGAGCGCGCACGGTGATCCTGGACGCCAACACCATTCCCAACCAGGCCTGCCTGCGGCCCGATGTCTGCGTGGTGGGTGGCGGGGCGGCCGGCATCGCGCTGGCGCTGTCGCTCACGGGCCAGGGGCTGCAGGTGCTGCTGCTCGAGGCCGGGCTCGAAGCCGGGCACGCGCCGACCCAGTCCCTGTACGACGGCGAGGTCGCGAACGAGCGGCTGCACAGCCCGCCCGACAAGTACCGGCAGCGCCGCATGGGCGGCTCCACCACCACCTGGGGCGGGCGCTGCATGCCCTTCGACGCGATCGATTTCGAAGCCCGCAGCCAGGTGCCGGGGAGCGGCTGGCCAATCTCCCTGCAGGACCTGCTGCCGTTCTACCCGCAAGCCAACGCGCTGGCCGAGGCCGGCCGCTTCAGCTACGAGGCGAGCCAGGCCCTGGGCGAGGCGGCGCCGCCGATGATCCGGGGATTCGACAGCCCGCTGGTGCGCACCAACGGCCTCGAGCGCTTTTCGTGCCCCACCGATTTCGGCCGGCGCTATGCCCGGCGGCTGCGCGTCGCGCCGGACATCCAGGTCCTGCTGGGCGCCAACTGCACCGCCATCCGGCTTCAGCCGGACGGGCGGGCCGTGCGCGAACTGCAAGTGGCCACGCTGGCCGGACGGCGCTTCAGCGTCGCGGCACGCGCCACCGTGCTCGCGACGGGCGGGCTGGAAACGGCGCGGCTGATGCTGGCCTCGCGCGACGTCGCGCCCTCGGGCATCGGCAACGAACACGACGTGGTGGGCCGCTACTACATGTGCCACATCGCGGGCAACGTCGGCACGCTGGTGGTCGACGGGGCGCCGCAGAACGTGCGCCACGGCTACGAAGTCACGCCCGAAGGCATCTATTGCCGGCGCCGGCTCGCGATCGTGGCGAGCGAGCAGCGCCGCCGCGGCCTCGCCAACGCCGTGGCGCGACTGCACTTCCCGCGCATCACCGATCCCCGGCACCGCAACGGCGTGCTCTCGGGCCTCTTCCTGTCGCGCAATCTGATCAGCTATGAATACGGCAAGCGGCTGCACGACGGCAATCCGCCGACGGCGGGCCTGTACGCGCGGCACCTCTTCAACGTGATGACCGATCCGGTCGATACCACGGCGTTCCTGGCCCACTGGGTCGCCCGCCGTACGTTGGCGCAGCGCAAGTTCCCTTCGGTGATCCTGCGCAACCGCACCAACCGCTTCAGCCTGGAAATGCACGGCGAGCAGGTCCCGCGGCCGGACAGCCGGGTCACGCTGGGCTCGCGCGTGGACGCCCTGGGCATGCCGCAGCTGCGCATCGACTGGCGCTACAGCGCGGGCGACATCGAATCGATCCGGCGCACCCTGGACGTGCTGGTCCAGGAGTTCGAGCGCAGCGGGGTGGCGCGCCTGGCGTACGACGGCGAAACGCTGGAAGAAGACCTGATGCGCTTCGGCGCGTATGGCGGCCACCACATCGGCACCACCCGCATGGGCACCGATCCGCGCAGCAGCGTGGTCGATGCGAATTGCCGGGTGCATTCGGTGCGCGACCTGTTCGTCGCCGGCAGCGCAGTGTTTCCCACATCCAGTCAGGCCAACCCCACGCTGACGCTGATCGCGCTGTCGCTGCGGCTGGGCCGGCACCTGGCGCGCCAACTGGCCCCGGCGCGCGCCGCGCAGGTCGAAGGAGTGACGGCATGAAGGTGCTGGTACTCGGTGGCACCGGCTACGTCGGCTCGCACCTGTGCGCCATGCTTCAGGGCAGTGGCTGGGCGACCCCGGTGAGCGCTTCGGCACGGCGCCAGGCGGTGGGCTTCGAGAGCCTGCGCGTGGACTCGCGCGATCCCGCGGCGTTGCGCGCGGCCATGCGCGGTGTCGACGCGGTGGTCAATTGCGTCGCCGGTGACGCCGCCTCGATCGCCGGCGGCGCCAAGGCGCTGGCGCAGGCGGCGCTGCAGGAAGGCTGCCCGCGCGTGGTCCATCTCAGCAGCATGTCGGTCTACGGCGCCGCCGAGGGACGCATCGACGAGATGGCGCCGCTGGACCCAACGCTCGGCTGGTATGGCCGGGCCAAGTGCGAGGCCGAGCGGCACGTCGCCGCTCTGTGGCAGGCCGGTGGCACGGCCGTGATCCTGCGGCCTGGCTGCGTGTGGGGCCCGGGCAGCCAGCTCTGGGTCGGCCGCATCGCCCGCTGGCTGCGCGCCGGCCGGCTGGGCGACCTGGGCATTGCCGGCGACGGCTGGAGCAACGGCGTCCATGTCGACGACGTGTGCCATGCCGTCATGGCTTCCTTGCGGGTCACCGAGCCCGGACTGCAGATCTACAACCTGGCCGCGCCCGACAGCCCGCGCTGGAACGACTACTTCGTCGACCTGGCACTGGCGATCGGCGCCGTTCCGGTCCGCCGAATCGCCTCGCGTCAATTGCAACTGGACGCGTGGCTGGCCGGACCGCCGCTGAAGGCGGCCCAGTTGCTGTTGACGCGACTGGGACTGGGCGGACACGGCGTGCCCGACGCGTTGCCGCCCGGCCTGCTGGGCCTGTGGGAACGCCATTTGCTTCTGGATGCATCGGCGGCCACGCAGGGCCTGGGCCTTCAATGGACGCCTTACGCAGCGTCGCTGCGCCAGTGCGCGGCCTGGTTCCTGCGCGGTCAAGTCGATGGGGCTATCCGACGAACGGACGAGGCGCAGTCCGACAAGCACCCGACCCAAGTCTGAACGGCCGCCGCTAGCATGGTTTTTCGTCTCCTTGCCAATGAAAACGGAACCGAACCCTGGCTGCGCCGAGACTGGCGCGGCTCTCCTGACAGCTTGCGGAGCGCACATGACTGACGAATTCGAGCGGCTGGAAATTGCCGTCCTCATCCCCTGCTACAACGAGGAAGTGGCGGTGCCGCGCGTGGTCCGCGACTTCCGCCAGGCCCTGCCGAACGCGAGCATCTACGTCTACGACAACGCGTCCACCGACCGCACCGCCGAGGTGGCGGCCCGCGAGGGAGCGATCGTCGGGCACGAACCCTTCCCCGGCAAGGGCAACGTGATGCGGCGCATGTTCAGCGACATCGACGCCGACGTCTACGTGCTGGTGGACGGCGACGACACCTACGACGCCGACGCGGCGCCGCGCCTGGTGCGCACCCTGCTCGACAAGCAACTCGACATGGTCAACGGCGCGCGCGTCACCGCCATCAAGGAGGCGTACCGCTTCGGGCATCGCTTCGGCAACCGCCTGCTCACCGGGCTGGTGCAGAAGATCTTCGGCAAGCAGTTCGACGACATGCTGTCGGGTTACCGGGTGTTCTCGCGGCGCTTCGTGAAGTCGTTCCCCGCGATCTCGTACGGCTTCGAGATCGAGACCGAATTGACGGTGCACGCGCTCGAGCTGCGCATGAAGACCGCCGAGGTGCCCACACGCTACAAGGACCGGCCGGAAGGCTCGGCTTCCAAGCTCAACACCATCCGCGACGGAATTCGCATCCTGCGCATGATCGGCCTGCTGGTCAAGGAAGAGCGGCCACTGATGTTCTTCGGCTGCGTGTTCGCCCTGATGGTGTTGCTGTCCCTGGGCCTGGCCACGCCGGTGGTGCTCGAGTTCCTGAAGACGGGGCTGGTGCCCAAGCTGCCGACGGCCGTGCTGTCCGCGGCGATCATGCTGCTGGCGTTTCTGTCGCTGGCCTGCGGACTGATCCTGGATACCGTCACGCACTCGCGGCGCGAGCTCAAGCGGCTGGCCTACCTGGAAATCCAGGCCCCGCGTTGGCCCACGCGCAGGACACCGCGCGCCGTGCCGTCCGGGCTGGCCGTGGCGCCGGCTGGTCGCGTCGACTACGGCGACCAGGCCGGCAATGAGCCGCGCCACAATGACGCGATGCCGCAGGGCCCGTTCGCTGTTTCCTGATCCAGCGGGCCCGCATCGTTTCGTGACGACCGAATCCCGTCTCTCGCTGGGGCCCGTGCCCACGCAGGAAGCCTCCGACCGCCCCGATGCGGGCGCCGGCACCGGCCGCGCCGCCCTGCGCTGGGCCACGACGGGCCGCGCCCTGCTGCTGCTGGTCGCCGTCCTGTTCCTGTTGAACCTGGTCGCGCATTTCCCCGGGATCATGGACAACGACTCGAAGAATCAGTACGCCGAGGCCATCTCCGGCCACTACACCGACTGGCATCCGCCGGTGATGGCCTGGCTGTGGTCGCTGCTGCGGCGGGTCGCGGACGGCCCGGCGCCGTTCCTGCTGTTGCACCTGGCGGTCTATTGGCTGGGCTGGGGCCTGCTCGCGGACGGGCTCCGCCGCACGGGCCATCCGCGCGTGGCCCTTGTGATGGCGCTGGCCGGCGCGTTTCCGCCCTTCCTCTACATCAACAGCCACGTGGTCAAGGATGTCGGCATGGCGGCTGCGTGGCTGGCCGCGGTGGGGCTGGTCTTCTGGTTCCGGGTGCAGGGCCGCCGGATCCCCGTTGCCACCGGCATCGCCATTGCCGCGCTGATCGCCTATGGCACCCTGGTGCGCGGCAATGCGCCGTTCGGCATGGGGCCGCTGCTGTTCTATGCCGTGGCGCCGGCCGGATGGCTGCGCAGCGGCCGCCTGATGGCCGGTGCGCTGCTGCTCGCCGTGCTCGCGATTCCGGTCACGCAGCTGGCCAATCGCGTGCTGTTCCATGCGCAACCGCGCGACCCGGTGCAATCGCTGTTCCTGTTCGACCTGGCCGGCATCGCCGCGCGCGAACACGATCCGCACTTGCTGGAGCCACGCGCCACCCTGCAGGACCGGGACCTCGCTGCCTGCTACACGCCGTACTGGTGGGACAGCTTCAGTCCCTGGGGCCCATGCGGGGCGCTGGTGCACCGGCCCGACACCGATCACGCCACCCTGGGCGAGGGCCTCACCGAGCAATGGGCCCGGACCATTGCCGCGCATCCGCTCGCTTATGCGATTCACCGCCTGCGCCATTTCAATTCGTCGCTGCTGTTCGCCGTCCCGCTCAAACACATCCGCTTGACGCCCGAATACCGCACGGACAACCCGGCGTTCCCGCCCATTGAGGTATTCAGCGCGCGCGACATCCGGCTGGACCTGCTGCGCAAGAATCCTTTCATGTGGCCGGTGGCCTGGCTCACCTGGGGTGCGGTGCTGCTGGCCTGGGCCGGCCGCGAGCGCCCGGACCCTTCCGTGCTGCTGGCCCGGGTGCTGGCGGTGTCGGCGCTCGGCTACTCCGGCGCCTACCTCGTGATCGGCGTCGCCACCGACTTCCGCTATCACTACTGGTCGGAGATCGCGGTGGCCGCGGCGACCGTGGCGCTGTTGCCGCAACTGGCGCAGGCGTGGCGCGAGCGGTCGCGCATCCTCCTGGGCGGGCTCGCATTGGTGGCACTGGTGGTCGCCATCGGCATCGCGGCACGGCTGCTGGATTTCCAGGCCTGGATGAAATGAATTCGCAGCTGCGACCGCTTGCCATTCCGCGCTTCCTGCGCTTCGCCCTGGTCGGCGTGGCCGGCTTCGTGGTCGACGCCGGGGTCCTGCAGGCGCTGATCTGGCTCGCCCACTGGGGACCGATCGAGGCGCGCGCCGTGGCCATCCCGGTCGCGGTGTTCGCCACCTGGCTGCTCAATCGCACCGTCACCTTCCCCGAGTCCAATGGCGGGCCGGCGCTGCGCAGCCTGCTGCGCTACGCGGCCGTCAGCGCCGCCGGCGCGAGTGTCAACTTCATCGTCTACACGGCATTGGTTTTCGCCTCGCACACGATGGCGGCGCTGCCGGTCATTCCGCTGGGGATCGCCTCGATCGTCGCCCTCGCGGTCAACTACCTGGGCAGCAAGCACTTCGCGTTTCGTTGAGTGAGCGGCCGCCTCACTGGGCGGTGTTCGTGATGCCGCGCCGGCGCGGCCAGCCAAGGCTTCCTGATGGCGCTGCGGTCATCGATAGCCGTCGGGATTGCGGCTCTGCCAGCGCCAGGCATCGGCGCACATTTCCTCCAGCGAACGCTGCGCTTTCCAGCCGAGCAGGCGTTGCGCCCGATGCGGATCGGCATAGCACTGCGCCACGTCGCCGGGCCGCCGCGGCGCGAAGCGGTAAGGCACGGGCCGGCCGCTGGCCGCCTCGAACGCCTGCAACACTTCCAGCACGCTGTAGCCGCGGCCGGTGCCGAGGTTCACCGTGAGGCTCTCGCCCGGCCCCAACAGGGCCCGCAGCGCGGCGACATGGCCGTCGGCCAGGTCGCACACATGGATGTAGTCGCGCACGCCGGTGCCGTCCGGCGTCGGATAGTCGTTGCCGAACACCTGCAGGAAGGGGCGATGGCCCAGCGCCACCTGCGTGATGTAAGGCATCAGGTTGTTGGGAACGTCGGCCGGGTCTTCGCCGATCAGGCCGCTCGGGTGCGCGCCCACCGGGTTGAAGTAGCGCAGCACGGCCACTTGCCACTGCGGCTGCGCCAGCCGCTGGGCCGCCAGCATGTCCTCGATCACCAGTTTGGTATGGCCGTAGGGACTGGTGTGGCGGAGCGGAAAGTCCTCGGCGATGGGAACGCTGGCGGGGTCGCCATAGACGGTCGCGCTGCTGGAAAACACCATGGCGCGGCAACCAGCCGCTTCCATGGCCTGCATCAGGCTCACCGCGCCGCCGATGTTGTTGCGGTAGTACTTGAGCGGCTTGGCGACGCTTTCACCCACCGCCTTGTCGCCCGCGAAGTGAACCACTCCGGCGATCTGATGGCGCCGCAGCACGTCCTCGACGAACGGTGTGTCCAGCACGTCGCCCTCTTCGCACAGCGGGCTCTCGCCGGTGATGGCGCGCAGTCGCTCCAGCACCTGGCGGTGGCTGTTCGAGAAGTTGTCGAGGACGACCGGCACGAAGCCGGCCTGCGCCAGCGCCACGTAGGTGTGACTGCCGATGTAGCCGGCACCGCCGGTCAGGAGAATTTTCATGAAGTGGGTCCCGGCGGTCGCGCCGTGGCGGTTGAGGTGGCCGTGCCGCGGTCCTGCCGCGACGAGGCTGCGGCAAGGCTCAGCGCCCGCGAAATGAACAACGGGTTGCCCAGCACGTAGCGCCGGAACAGCCGCTTGGGCTCCAGCGCCAGGCGGTACAGCCACTCCAGCCCCGCGCCGCGCATCCAGCCGGGCGCCCGGCGGGTCCGGCCGCCAAGGAAGTCGATGACGGCCCCGCCGCAGACAATGAGGCAGGGAAAGCCCAGGGCGGCGCGCAACACCGCCGCCACTTCTTCCTGACGCGGCATGCCCATCCCCAGCACGATCAATGCGGGCCGGTGCGCTGCCGCCAGCCGCACATAGCGCGCCGTGTCCAGGAAGCCGTGGGCCACGACACACTCGCTGCGCGGTGCCAGTTGCGTCAGCACGGCCGCCTGCGCGCGCGCCAGCCAGGGGTCTTGCGTTCCGAACAGCGCGATGGTGCGGCCCGCATGGCGGCGCAGCAGTTTCGGGATCAGGTCGGTGCCGTTGAGATTGAGGCCCGGCGCCTGGTTCAGCAGCTTCAGCAGGATCGCCATCCCCGCCCCGTCGCGCAACAGCAGGTCAGCCGAGGTCAGCGCCCTGAAGAAGTCCCTGGACACGGCGGCCGAGTTCATCGCGTGTGCGTTGACGAACGCCAGCACCCGCGGCTCGGTGGGGTCCGACAGCGTGTCGATCAGCTGCTCCTGGCCCCGCGCCGAGTGCACGCGCACGATGCCGCGCACCAGTTCCTGCCAGCGCGGCTGCCAGACGCCCGGCTCAGCCGATGCCGACGTCATGCCGGGGCGCACCATTCAAAACCGCTCCCACGATCGTCACGCCGAACTGGCGCAGGTTTTCCGCCAGGTTGCTCAGACCCGGCATCGAGCTCTTGTTGCGGCAGGCGAGCATCAGGGCCGCGCCGGCGCGCGCGGCGATGGTGTTGGCGTCGGCGCAATGGGCCGCCGCCGGTGTGTCGATCAGGATCACGTCGTAGCTGGACCGCAGCGCGGCGATCAGCTTGACGAATCCCTGCCGCGCCAGCAGTTCCTGCGGATTGGGCGGCTTGGCCCCGGCCGGCAACAGCCACAGCCCCGGGATTGGCTTGACTTCGGTCAGCGCCTCCCAGCCGGCGCGGCCGGCCAGCACGGCGGACAGCCCGGTGCGGCCCGACAGGCCGAAGATCTGATGCTGCCGCGGCCGGCGCAAGTCCGCATCGATCAACAACGTGCGCTTGCCAAGTTGCGCGAACAGGACGGCAAGGTTGGCAGCGATGTAGCTGCGGCCCTCGCCGTGGCCGGGGCTCACCACGGCCAGCGCGGACTGCCGTTCGCCGTTCTCGAACCAGCGCAACATCAACTGGCTGCGCAGCGCGCGCAGGTGCTCCACCGCGTCGCTGTCGGGGTGGGTTGCCGCCACCAGCTCGGCGCTCAAGCCAGCATCCGCGGGGAAGCGGGCGTCGCCGAACTGCGCGGCCAGCGCATGCTGCACGTCTTCCTCGTCGAGCAATCCCAGCGCGATACCGGCTTCGCCGAATGGCAGCGCGGCGCGGTTCTGATAGTCCAGGATGCGATCGACATCCTGCTGGCTCAGGCGCCCGGCCTCGACCAGCATGGCGCCGATCGGCTGGCCGGGCTCGCGCGTCGGGCTGGCGATGTCCAGGTCACTGCGGGCGGGCAAAGGAAAAATCTGGGTGTTCATGCGAGGCTCCCGCGCGGTGCCAGGGCCAGGCGGCGCTGGCTGTTGTGGGTCAGCCGCAGCGGCTTGAATGCGGCGGCCGAAGCCGGCACGCTGGCCAGGATCGGCACGCTGGTGACCATCGCCAGGTCATCCACCGAGCGCACCCGGCGGTTGACCAGCTCCAGCAGGAAGGCGACGGCGATTCCCATCAGCAAGCCGCCCACGGCGGCGATCATCAGCGCCAGCTTGCCGCTGGGTCCGGTCTTTTCCAGCGGCTCCACGGCCGAGCCGAGGAAGGTCACGTTGTTCTGGGTGGCCATGCCCTGCAGCCGCGACTGGGCGGCGCTGGCGCTCACGGTCTCGTAGGCCTTTTGCGCGCCCTCCACTTCGCGCTGCAGCACGGTGAGTTCGCCGCGCTGCTTGTTGGTGGCGATCACGCGGGCTTTCTGCGCGGCCACGGCCTGCTGCAACTCGCGCTCGCGCGCCCGGCTCGCCTCGCTCGAAGCCGCCGATGCCGAGCCGGCGCGCGCCGATTCCGCAGCCAGCCGGCTGCGCATCACCCCCAACTCGGCCTGCATGCGCTGCATCGTCGGGTGGTTGGCGCCCATGGTGGCACTGGCTTCCTGGACCTTGGCTTCGAGCTTGGCAACGTCGGCGCGCATGTTGTTGACCAGCGGGCTGGCCATCACGCCCGGCGAGGTATCGCCGGAGCCGCCGCGCCGCCGGCCGCTTTGCGCCAGCAGCAATTGATTGGACAGCTCGGTCAGGCGAGCGGTCTCGTAATCGCCGCGCTCGTCGCTGGAAACGATGCCGGCCTTCTCCTGGTAGTCGGACAGCTTCTGCTGCGACGTTTCGAGCTTGTCGCGCGCCGCCTTGACCTGCTGGTCGAACCAATCCGCGTACTTCCTGGCCGGCGCCGTCTTGAGTTCGAGGTTGGTGTCCAGGTAGGCCTGGGCAAAAGCATTCGCGACCCGCGCCGCCTCGGCCGGCGAGCTGCCGGTCCAGGTGATGTTGATGATGTTGCTTTCACGCGCCGGCTTGACCTCCAGCTTGGACGCGATCTGGTGCGCCAGCCACACCTTGGGCGCAGTCTCCTTCTGCGCTTCCTCGCGCAGGTCCAGCAGCGGCGGCTGGTCGGGCGGCAGCCGGTCGACCACCTTCTCGGCCACGCGCTCGCTCTTGACGATGTCGACCTGGGTCGCCATGTAGTTGGGCATCACCATGCCCTGCAGCGGCGTGCTGCCGACCGGGTCCGTGCGGACGTCCACCAGGACCGGTGCATTGGCGGTGTAACCGGGCGACCGCAGCTTGGCCCAGCCTCCTGCCACGGCCATCGTGGCCAGCATGATCAGGATCGCGACACCCATTCGGGCGCGCAGGATGGAAAAGAATTGGTTCAGGCTCATCGGTGGTCGTCCTTCTTGCTTCCGGTCAGAACAGGCTTTCGCGCACGAACAGCACGTCGCCGGGCTGAACCGGGTCGGTGAGGCGCGGTTCGCTCTGAACCACCGTGCCGTCAGGCAGGGTGCGGTTCAGGCGCAGCCGGTTCCCGCTGCCGCGGGGGGTGGGCCCGCCGCCCTGGGCCAGCGCCTGCAGCACCGTCATGCCGCGCTCGATGCGGTAGGTGCCGGGGCGCTGCGCTTCGCCATAGATATAGAAGGTCGGCGCTTTCCCCACATACAGGGTGTCGCCGGGCGCCAGCACGATGTCGTCGGCCGACGGGGTGCTCGCGAATAAGGCCGGGATGTCGATGGATTTTCGGAACGGCTTGCCGTCGCGGGTGCCCGTGACGACCAGCATGTCGTCGCCGCCCGGCGTGACGCCGCCGGCCGCGGCCAGCATGTCGCTGACGCGCACGTTCATGGTTTCCAGCGGAAAGCGCCCGGGCTTTTGCACCTGCCCGAGCACCGACACCTGGTTGCCGCGCACCTGCAGCAGCACGATGTTGACCTGCGGTTGCTTCAGGATGTCCTTGGCCTTGAGGGCCTGCTCGATCCTGCGCTCGGCCGCGCCGATGCTCATGCCCCCCACCGGAACGCTGCCGACCAGCGGGTAGCTGATCGAGCCGCTTTCGGACACCCGCGCTTCCACGGAGAGGTCCGGATTCTGGTAGACCTGGACCTTGATCGCGTCGCCCGGGCCGAGCTTGTACTCGGGGGCGGCAGCCGTATCACCGGTCTGCGCCGACGCGACGGCGGCGCAGACGGTCAGTACCAGTGCCAAGGCTGATCGGAACAGGCTGGGCATGAAACATCTCCCTTAGGTCAAGGTTGCGAAACGGCCATCAAAAATACGCCTTTGCGGCCGCGCCGATGGTGGTGTTGCGGTAGCCGGCGTTGAGGTTGGAGCCCTGCTTCTCGCTGCGGACGTACCCGGATACGGCCAGCCAGCGCCGCGGCTCCCAGTCGACACCGGCGGAAAGGACCTCGTAGGTCTCGTTGCGGCCGAGCCCGGCCGAGCCGGCGGGCACGTTCTTCCAGTCGCGGGCGACGTGCTCGTAACGGGCGTTCACGGCAATCTGCGCCGTCGCCTTCCAGATCGGGCCGATGTAGAAGCGGTCGCTCTGAACGTGGCCGCCGGAGCCGAACCCGCTGGCGCTCAGGTCGCGGTTGTAGCCGGCCACCAGGCGGGTCTTGCCGGTGATGTCCCAGCGGACGGCCGCGCTGCCCACGGGGCCGCTGAAGTCGTTCTGCCTGGACACGTCGTTGCTGCGCGAAAGATTGCCGATGCGCGCATCGACGGCGGTCTTGACGGTGATCGGCCAGGTCAATTGCAGGTCAGTCTCGTGTTCGGTGAAGTCGCCGGTCGCGGCGCCGGGGGTCGGGTCCTTGTAGGTGCCCTTGCCTTCCCGGTAGTGCGCGTACAGGGTCGTGCCGGAGCCGAACTCGTAGCCAACGCCCACCCGGGCGCTGTTGGTCGACGGGCTCGCATCCCAGGTGGCCGGCTGACTGCTGCTCGACTGCGTGTGCGCGAAGCCGCCCATGAGCCGCCAGGCGGCGCCGAGCTGGTACACCGCGTCGGCACCTTCGGCACGCTCGGTGCGCTTGCCGACCTTGTTGGTAAACGTCACCGGGTCCGTGCTGACTTCGCTGTACTCCTTCTGATCGGCGCTGATCACGCCGTGCAGCCTGGTCGTCACGCTCCAGTCCCAGGCGAGCGCGTAATTGAATACGGAATAGTCAAGCTCCGATTCGTTGGAGTACTTGTAGGTGTTGGCTTCCACGTCGGCACGGAAGCGCTGCAGTCCGTAGCGCTTGTCGGCGCGAAGGCCGACGCCGGCGATTCCGATCGTGTCGGACTTCTCGCCGGACGACAAACCCAGGACGTTGCTCTGGTGCTCGACGCCGAGCATGGCCCGGATTTGAAACGGCGGCAAATCCTGACCGGCCGAAACCATCGACGCCTGGGTGCCGGCGGGCTCGAAGGCGGTGCCCGGCCAGTAATTGGTCGGGCGTGCATAGCCGGACGGCTGTGACGGCGAGGTCGGGATCGAAGGTGCTTCAGGGATCGACGGCGCGGAAGGCATGGCCGCCTGCGTGCCGGTTTCGGGCGCGCTGGGCGTTTGTGCGCTCACGGCCATCGGCAAGAGGCAAAGCGACGCTGCCGAGAGCAACGGGGCAATGGGAAGCTTCTTTTTCAACTGGTCCTCACTCGTTCTGATGAAACACTCCCGTACGCCGGGGCGTGCGCCCGCCCACACTGCTGCCCTCAGCGTCGCATGGTCGGGAAACGTCCCGCACGCCTGCCCTCTCAACAATGGCTGTTGTGGACTGTTCATCGCTAATAAGCGGCGCTGTCGCGAAAGACCAGGCGTACGGTCTTGAGGATTATGTACAGGTCAAGCCTGAGGGACCAGTTCCGCAGGTAGTCGAGGTCGCACTGGATTCGCCCCTCCATCTTTTCCAGTGAATCGGTCTCACCACGAAAGCCGTTGACCTGCGCCCACCCCGTGATGCCCGGCTTGACCTTGTGCCGCACCATGTAGCTCTTGATCAACGGACGGTACATTTCGTTGTGTGCAACAGCATGCGGGCGCGGCCCGACAATGCTCATTCGGCCCTGCAGCACGTTGATGAACTGGGGAAGCTCATCCATCGAAGTACGGCGCAGCAACGCCCCGATCCGGGTGACCCGGGCGTCGTTCTTGCGCGCCTGCTCGATCGTCCCGCCGTCCTCGGTGACGGTCATGGAACGGAACTTGTAGACCAGGATCTCCTCGCCATCCAGGCCGTAGCGGCGCTGCTTGAAGATGACCGGACCGGGCGAGCTGAGCTTCACCGCCAGCGCGATCAGCAGCATGAAAGGCGTCAGCAGGATCATGATGAGTGTCGCGAGCACCACGTCGCTCCCGCGCTTGAGAATTCCGGCCGGCCCGCGGAAGGGCGTCTCGCAGACCGAAATGACCGGCAGCCCGCAGACCGAATCGGTGCGGCCCTGGATCAGGTCCGTGACGAACATGTCGGGAACGAAGTAGACCGAGGCGGTGGTGTCCTTCAAAGCGTCGAGCAGGGCCTTGATGCGCGGTTGCGACGCCATCGGCAGCGACAGATAGATCAGTTGGACCCGGTGGGCCTTGACATAGTCGGCTACGTCTGCGAGCCGGCCCAGCAGGCGGTGCCGACCCTGGTCCCAGCGCCGGTCCGGCGTGCGGTCGTCGAAGTAACCGACCAGGTCGATGCCGGAATAGCTGGTGCCGTGCAGCCGGTCGGCCAGCGAACAGCCCTGCTCGTTCATCCCCACGACGACCGCGCGCAGCGACGGTCCCTGCAGTCGCACCAGATGCGGCGCGGCCAGCCGCAGCGTCCAGTGGGTGACCACCTGCGCCGCCGGCGCAAACCACAACCAGTGCACGATGACGGTGGAGGAAAAGCCGTAGATCAACCCGGTGGCGAATCCCATCGCCAGCAACAGCCCCGCAGTCCAGCCCCACGCCAGCAGCACGCTGCCGAGCACGCGCTCCGCCGGCAAACGCAAGAGCGAACGGCCCGGTGAAGCCAGCGCGAATGCCACCACCGAGACGATCAGCCACGACGGCGAGAGGCTGCCTTCCGTCCACCAGACCAGCAGCCAAAGCGACAGCACGGTGACCAGCGGCTCCAGCGTGGCCTCCAGGGCCAGCATCAGGGGGCCGGGTCCGGGCACCGCGAAGGTCGCGGTGCGCGAAGGCGGCGCAGGCGCTGCGGCGGCGCGCCTGCGTGCCGGCCTGGCGTGGCGTTCGAGCAGCGATTGGGCCTCAGGCATGCGCGTCCACCCGTGTCAGCGTGGCGACGGCCTGGGCGCGATTGGACACGTCCAGCTTCGCGAAAATGCTCTTCATGGGGTTCTTCACGGTGAATTCGCTGATGCGCAGGATGCAGCCGATTTCCGGATTGGTCGTGCCCGCGACCCAGGTCATGATCTCGCGCTCGCGCTCGCTCAGGTCCGCCAGTCGCATCACGTTCGCGGCCAGCTGGCTGCGGTCGCAGCGGGACTGCCGCACCGGCGCCGGCGGTATCCGGCGCAGCGCGGTGTCGACGAAAGGCAGCAGCAGCTTCAGCGCGGTGCGGGCGCCCGGCGCCGCAACGGGCTGCGCACTGAGTGCGGCATAAACCCGCTCACCGCTGCAATTGCCGTCCCCCAGGCCATGCACCAGCGCGGTCTGCATGCGTGCGAGCGCGCCGCGAGCATTCGATGCGCATTGGCCCAGCAGCTGCGAGCAGCCATTCAGCTCCAGATGACAGGGCCACCGGCGCGCGGTCACCCAGCAGTCGCGGAAATAGCCGATCAGCGGCGCGATGCCGGCGCGGGTGAAGTCGTGCGTGCGCATCCCCGGCATGCTGGACACGACGTCGAATTCAAGATCGCCGGTTCGGAAATCGCCCCAGCCCACCAGCAGCACCTCATGCGCCAGCCACTCCTGCACGTCGCCTTGCAACCAGCGCCACAAGTCGGCGTGGCTCGCCAGGGCCGTGCCCTGTGCGGCGATTCGCAGGAATTGCACCGGATCGGCGTCCGGCAAATTGGAAACAGTGCTCATGATGAATGGCGAGCCGGACGGGGTTCGATCAATTGCTGTTCCTGAGCTTTGGAATGTAAGAAGACTGATGTGGTTGTGCTGGTGGGAAACACCGTGTCTTGATGTAGGACGAGCCCCATACTGCTCAAGCAGATCATTGCCGTTATGCCCTCGACAGAAAGATTGCGCAGCGCGCGCCACGCGAACGACAAGCTTGGAGTGAGCCCAGCGCGTGCCGTGCGCGACGTTTGCGCAAACTGTGTGCTCGGATGTGTCACATCAGTCTCGGCGCGGCACGGCGACTCGGCAGCAGGACGGCGGTGGCTCGAATAATCAGCTCGGCGGGGCCGCCGCCGAGCCGCATCGGAAACATTTGCCGGCTCTTGGCAATGCAAAGAAAAAAGGCGCCCCGCGGGGCGCCTTCTCTTGACTGGGGTCGGCTTACTTCCAGACCCGATAGTTCGACACCGTGAGGTCACCGACACCATCCACCGGTTCGATGCCCAGCTCAGCGGACACGACCCAGGTGTTGCCAGTGGTC
>JAAOZX010000272.1 GCA_012274225.1 Comamonadaceae bacterium
CGTGACTGGGATTGCAAGTGCGGGTTGCGTCGCTACAGGGGCTTCCCACAAATGCCAAACGGGGGGAAATTCGAGGTGGGCCCCCTCCAGTGACCGTTTTGGCTTGCGTGGTGCCGAACGCGAACGGCCGCTGCTCATTTTCGTCACCGTCAGCAACGGGCACGAAGCAGCAGGCGTTCACCTTGGGCGCCGCCAACAGCTCCTAGCGCGGGTGCTGGCCGCCGGTCGGCCGGTCGGCCGGTCGGCATGAGGTCTTGGGCGCACGATGGCAAGCAGGACACCGGGATCACCGACGCCGATGGGCCGCACTGAGGTAAGTCCTGCTGTTCAGAGAACCGCCGGCGAGGGTACTAATGAAAGAGAAGATTGGTAGGGCGTGTTGGACTTGAACCAACGACCAAAGGATTATGAGTCCTCTGCTCTAACCAACTGAGCTAACGCCCCGACCGACGCCCATTGTAGAGGGCTACTTGTTGTGGCTCAGGGCGTTGCTGACGAGCCTTGAGGTGATGTCGACGATCTGGATCATCCGGTCGTAGGGCATGCGGGTGGGGCCGATTACGCCCAGCGTGCCGACGATCTGGCCGTCGACTTCATACGGGGCGCTGACGATCGACAGTTCCTCGAACGGCACCACCTTGCTTTCGCCGCCGATGAAGATCCGCACGCCCGCCGCCTGGCTGGAGATGTCGAGCAGGCGCATCAATTGCGTCTTCTGCTCGAACAGTTCGAACGCCCGGCGCAGGTGGGTCATGTCGCTGGAAAAGTCGCTCACGGCCAGCAGGTTGCGCTCGCCGGAGATCACCACCTCGTCCTGCTCCTTCATGGCGTCCGAGCTGGCCTGCACCGCGGTCTGCATCAGCGCGCCAATCTCGCCGCGCAGCTTCTCCACCTCGCCCTTCAGGCGCTCGCGGACCTGCTCGATCGCCATGCCCGCGTAGTTGGTGTTAAGGAAGTTGGCCGCCTCGATCAGCTGGGCCTGGGTGTAGTCGGCCTCGGTGAACACCACCCGGTTCTGCACGTCGCCGTCGGGTGAAACGATGATGACCAGGAAGCGCCGCTCCGACAGCCGCAGAAATTCGATGTGCCGGAACACCGATGTGCGGCGCGGCGCCATGACCACGCCGACGAACTGCGACAGGTTGGACAACAGCTGCGCCGCGTTGGTGATGACTCTTTGCGGCTGGTCGGCGGCCAGGCTCGGCGTGGCCAGCTGCTCGCGCTGCGCCGTGAGCATGGTGTCCACGAACAGGCGGTAGCCGCGGGCGGTCGGGATGCGGCCCGACGACGTGTGGGGGCTGGCGATGAGGCCAAGCTCTTCCAGGTCGGACATCACGTTGCGGATGGTCGCCGGCGACAGGTCCAGGCCCGAGGCGCGCGAAAGGGTGCGCGAGCCCACCGGCTGGCCTTCCGCGATGTAACGCTCGACCAGAGCTTTCAGCAACAACTTGGCGCGGTCATCGAGCATGATTGTGGCTTTGCCTTGTTTTAGTTACGGCCTGACAAGCCCTGTCGGGCCATTGTTAGCCTCCGCTGAAAAGCCCGAGCCATTTAATGATGTAATTTGCCAATGAAATCCCAATTCCGGCACGTTGCGCTGATCGGAAAATACCCTGCCGCGGTCCCCGGCGCGCTGTCCGGATCCGTCCGTTCCGCACTGGAGGACATCGCCCACTTCCTGAATGCCAAGGGCTGCGAAGTCGCATTCGAACGCGAAACGGCGGCAACGGCCGGGATCACAGGGTACACCACCCTTGAGGTTGCGGCCATCGGCGAGCAATGCGATCTGGTCCTGGTGGTGGGCGGAGACGGCACCATGTTGGGCATCGGCAGGCAGTTGGCGCGCCACGGCGTGCCGCTGGTCGGGATCAACCAGGGCCGGCTCGGATTCATCACCGACATCCCGCTGGACAATTACCGCAGCCTGCTGGAGCCCATGCTGGAGGGCGCCTATGAGGAAGACCACCGCAGCCTGATGCATGCCCGGGTTTTTCGCGACGGCCACTGCGTGTTCGACGCCCTGGCCATGAACGACGTGGTGGTCAATCGCGGCGCCACTTCGGGCATGGTCGAACTGCGCGTCGAGGTCGATGGCCACTTCGTCTCCAACCAGCGCGCCGACGGCCTGATCGTGGCCTCGCCCACCGGTTCGACCGCCTACTCGCTCTCGGCGGGCGGCCCCTTGCTGCATCCGTCCACTCCGGGCTGGGTGCTGGTGCCGATCGCCCCGCACACCCTGTCCAACCGGCCGCTGGTGCTGCCCGACGCGTCGGAGATCACCATCGAGGTGGTTTCCGGCCGCGACGCCAGCGCCAATTTCGACATGCAGTCGATGGCGTCGCTGCTGCGCGGCGACCGCATCACGGTGCGGCGCTCCGAGCATCACGTGCGCTTCCTGCATCCGATCGGCTGGACCTATTTCGACACCCTGCGAATGAAGCTGCACTGGAACGAGGGCAACTGATGAGCCTCAGACGCATCGCGCTGCGCGACTTCGTCATCGTCCGCCAACTCGAACTGGATCTTTCGAGCGGCTTCAGTGTGCTGACCGGCGAGACCGGGGCCGGCAAGTCCATTCTCGTCGACGCCCTGCAACTGGCGCTGGGCGCCCGCGCCGACGCCGGGGGGGTGCGCGAAGGCGCGGCGCGGGCCGACATCAGCGCTGAATTCGACGTGACGCCCGCGTTGGCGCCGTGGTTGCAGCAGGCCGGATTCGAAAGCGAGGATGGGCTGCTCCTGCGCCGCAGCATCGACGCCCAGGGCAAGAGCCGGGCCTGGATCAACGGCAACCCGGCGACCGCCACCCAGTTGCGCGAACTCGGCGAGCAGCTGGTCGACATTCACGGCCAGCACGCCTGGCAAAGCCTGACGCGCCCCGACGAAGTGCGTGGCCTGCTGGACGGCTATGCCGGTATCGGCATCCAGGCATTGCAACTGTGCTGGCAGCGCTGGCGCGCTGCGCAGCGCACCCTGGCCGAGGCGCGCGCCGCGCAGGATTCGCTGCAGCGCGAGCGCGAGCGACTGGCCTGGCAGATCGGCGAGGTTGAAAAGCTCGCTCCCGGCGCCGACGAATGGGAAGAACTCAACGCCAGCCACACCCGGCTGGCCAATGCCCAGTCGCTGCTCGAAGCGGCCCAGGGCGCGCTGCTGGCGCTCGAGGGCGAGGACGGCGGCGCCGCAACCAGCCTGTCCCAGGCCCAGGCGCTGTTGCAGGGCCAGCAGCATGTCGAACCGGCGTTCCAGGAACTGCAGCAGGTGCTGGCCTCCAGCCTGGCGCAGGCCGAGGACGCCGCCCATTCGCTGCACGCCTACCTGCGCAAGACCGACCTCGACCCGCAGCGGCTGGCGGAGCTGGACGAACGCATGTCGCAGTGGGTGTCGCTGTCGCGCCGCTACAAGCGCACGCCGCCGGAGCTGCCCGCGCTGCTGGCGTCCTGGAAGGAAGAACTGGCCCGGCTCGACGCCGCCGCCGACCTGGCCGGGCTCGAGGCCGCGACACAGCGCGAGGCCGATGCGTACATGACCGAGGCCCGGACGCTGTCCAAGGCCCGGACCAAGGCCGCGCCGCAGCTGGCCAAGGCAGTCACCCAGGCCATGCAGGGCCTCGGCATGGCGGGCGGCCGCTTCGAGGTGATGTTGCAGAAATCGGAGGCGCCGACCCAGGGCGGGCTGGAAGAAGTCAGCTTCCAGGTGGCAGGGCATGCGGGCAGCACGCCGCGCCCGGTCGGCAAGGTGGCGTCGGGTGGCGAGCTGTCGCGCATCGCCCTGGCGATCGCCGTCACCACCAGCCGCCTGGGAACGGCGCCGACGCTGATCTTCGATGAGGTGGACGCCGGCATCGGCGGTGCCGTGGCCGAGACCGTGGGCCGGCTGATGAAGCAGCTCGGGCGCGACCGCCAGGTGCTGGCCGTCACCCACCTGCCGCAGGTCGCCGCCTGCGCGGACTGGCACCTGGTCGTCGCCAAGCACAGCGACAAGGCGGGTCCATCCAGCACGGTGGCGGCAGTACAGGGTGAGCAGCGGGTTGCCGAGGTCGCCCGCATGCTGGGTGGCGAAAAGCTGTCGGGCACCACCCTGGCGCACGCGAAGGAGATGCTCGGCGCCAGCATAGGAGCCAAGCCGTGACCGAGCCGGCGGCGCCCCTCGAGGTCGTCCTCATCACCGGCATGTCGGGATCGGGCAAGTCGGTCGCGATTCACGCCCTGGAGGACGCGGGCTTCTACTGCGTCGATAACCTGCCGCCAGAACTGCTGCTGGCTTTCGTCGAGCTGGAGCAAAAGAGCGGCGCCCAGCGCGTCGCCATCGCCGTCGATGTGCGCAGCGCCACGTCGCTGCCGCTGGTGCCGGCGCAGTTGAAGGAACTGCGCAGCCGCAACGTCCAGGTCCGGCCCCTGTTCCTGGACGCGACCACCGATACGCTGGTGCGGCGGTTCTCTGAAACCCGGCGCCGCCATCCCCTGTCCGGCAGCTTGCCCAGCGCGGAATCGGGCGGCATTGCCCATGACGGCCAGCACGCGCTGGTCGACGCGATCGAGCTGGAGCGCGAACTGCTTGCCGACCTGCGGGAGGAGGCCCACGTGATCGACACCAGCGTCATCCGGCCGACGCAGTTGCAGGCCCATGTCAAGTCGCTGTTGTCCGCGCCGGTCAGCCAGCTCACGCTGGTATTCGAATCGTTCGCCTTCAAGCGCGGCATCCCGGTGGATGCCGACTATGTGTTCGATGTCCGCATGTTGCCCAACCCGCACTATGAGCCGGCACTGCGCGACCTGACCGGCAAGGACGAGGCGGTGGTCGCGTTCCTGCAGCAGCACGCCGACGTGGAGCAGATGTACGGCCACATCGAGCAGTTCCTGGCTCGCTGGCTCGAGCCGCTGGCGCGCGATCACCGCAGCTACGTCACCGTCGCCATCGGCTGCACCGGCGGGCAGCACCGCTCGGTCTACCTGGTCGAGCGGCTGGCGGTGGCGTTCGGCGAACGCTGGATCACCCTGAAGCGCCACCGCGAGCTCGACGCGGCTTGACGCACCGGCACCTGCGGCGCTAAGGCGCCAGCAGGCGGCGCACCGGGGCCGGCAGCCCGAGCCGCGGCAGCTCCTCGACGCCGAACCAGCCGCCTTGCGCATGCTTCATCGCACGAGGGCCGATCCGCGCGGCCACCGGATGCAGGTACAGGTCCTTGTGCGTCAGGACGTGCATGAACGGCGCTTCATCGCGCAGGCGCGGCCGCGCGGGCGGCGGCACCGCGTCGCTCAGCGCGTCGCGGCTTTCAAAAACCGGGAGGCAGTACAGACCGGCCCATATTCCGGTGGCCGGCCGCTTTTCCAGCCACACCGAGCCGTCGTCGGTGCGGGCCTGCAACAGCCACAGCGACTGCGCGCTGCGTTTGAGCTTTCGCGTCTTCACCGGATAACTTTCCACATCGCCTTGGCGGCGCGCGACGCACAGGCGGCTCACCGGACACAGGAGGCAATGCGGTTGGCGCGGCAGGCACAGAGTGGCCCCCAGGTCCATCAGTCCCTGGGTGTAGCGCGGCATGGCCTCCTGGAGCGCCCGGCGCGGCAGCAGGGCCTGGGCCTGGGACCACAATTCGCGCTGGCCGGCGGCGCCGGCGAGGTCGGCGTCGAAACCCAGCACCCGGGTGAGGACCCGCTTCACGTTGCCGTCGAGGATGGCGGCGCGCTCGCCGAAACAAAGTGCGGCGATGGCGGCGGCCGTCGAGCGGCCGATTCCGGGCAGCGTTTCCAGCACCTGCGCGCGCCGCGGGAATTCGCCGCCGTGCGCGCTCACCACTTCGCAGGCGCAGCGGTGCAGATTGCGGGCACGGCTGTAATAGCCCAGGCCGCTCCAGAGGGCATAGACCTCGTCGAGGTCCGCCGCTGCCAGTGCCCGCACGTTCGAGAATCGATCGAGGAAGCGCGCGTAGTAGTCCAGGACGGTGGCCACCTGCGTCTGCTGCAACATGATTTCGGACAGCCAGACGCGATAGGGGTCGCGGGTGCCCTGCCAGGGCAGGCTGTTACGTCCGTGGATGCGCTGCCAGCGCACGATACGGCCGGCAAAGCCGGCCGGCGGCGCCGTCATGCCGTTTGCAGGAGCATCGGCTGGGTCGCCATATCGTCGGCCGGCTTGTCGATCAGGTGGCTGGTCAGTTCGGCCAGCTTGGCTTGCATCTCGTCGACCGCCGACTCCTGCGCCGCGATTTCGGCGATGCGATCATCCAGACCCGAGGCGGCCTGCTGGATGCGCTCGATGGCTTCGAGGCGCCGGCCGAAATTGCGGCGCCGCTCGCGCAGTTGCGCATCGAGCTGGGCCGCCGCCGACTTGTTCCACAGCTCCACCTCGCCCAGCGCGGATTCGTAGACCACACGCAAGCGGGTCGCCAGGGCCCGCACCAGGCGGTCGGCAAACTCGGGCTGCGCCAGCCGGAAGGTGTTGCTCACGCCCAGGTACTGGTTGTGGCTGCGCTCGACCAGGTCGAGGTCGCGCTCATACCGTGCCAGGTCCGGCTCGCGCGGTGCCTGCAGCGAAAAGCCGTATTCGGCGTTCAACTGACGGAACGTGCCGGTCAGCATCGACTGGATATCGGCGCTGCGGGCCTGGGCCTCGCGCAGCGTGCCGCGCAGCTTCTCGAACGTCTGCGAATAGGCCTTTCTCACACCCAGCTTGATGCCGGGCTGGCGGAGGGTGGCCGTCAATTCGGCCATCTCGGTCTTCAGCGTCCCGGTTCCCAGCAGGTTGAACACCTCGCGCAGCAGCTTCAGGTGCACCGAACGCACCGCGTGGATGCGGGCGCCGCTCACGTTGAAATCACCCTGCTCCTGCTCGATGCGCGCGCGCATGTGCTTGATGACGGAGGTGTTCTTGCCGCGCAGCCCCTTGAGCTCGATCATCTGTTCCGAGAGATCGCGGCGCCGGATCTGGATGACGCGCTCGGCCTCGCTGCGCAGCGCCGTGACGCCGCCGGCGACCGCCGCCCGCAGGATCTTCTGGCGATGCCCCATGACGCCGTGCGACAAGGCACGTTCCAGCACCGGCAGCTGGCTGTCCTTGAGCAATGCGGCGTCATTGGTGACCTTGGCAACCAGGCCCTTTTGCGCCGATACGGGAATCACCTGGTCCTGCGTCAGACCGAGGATCTCGGCCGACGTGGCGCGCTGTCGATCGATCTGCGCCTGCACCTGGGCCGGCGTGCTCAGCGAGTCCCACATGGTGTCGATCTTGTTCAGGACCACCAGGCGCGATTCGAGATTGTCTTCTTCGGTAATGAGGTGCTCGCGCCAGATGGCGAGGTCGGACTTGGTGACCCCGGTGTCCGCCGCCAGGATGAACACCACCGCGTGCGCCTGCGGGATCAGGTTGACCGTCAGCTCGGGTTCGGCACCGATCGCGTTGAGTCCCGGCGTGTCCAGGATCACCAGCCCCTGCTTCAGCAGCGGGTGGGCGATGTTGATCAGCGCGTGGCGCCAGCGCGGCACTTCGATCCGGCCGCTGGCGTCCATCATCGGGTTGTCTTCGGGCGACTCGTCGTGCCAGAAGCCCAGTTTCCTCGCCTCGTCCTGCGTCACCCGCACGACTTCGGCCACCTTCTCGAAGGCCTTGGCCAGCTGGGCCGGGTCGTTGACGTCCAGGTCGACGCGCAGCCACTTTTCGGGCACCGCCCGCCACTCCATCAAGGGCTGGGGCTGGAGCCGGGTTTCGATCGGCAAGAGGCGCAGGCAGGGCGGCACGTCGGCGTCGTAGCCCAGCTCGGTGGGGCACATCGTGGTGCGGCCCGCGCTGGCCGGCATGATCCGCCGTTTGTAACCGGCGAAGAAGATCGCGTTGATCAACTCGGACTTGCCGCGCGAAAATTCGGCGACAAAGGCGACCATGACCTTGTCCGATCGAAGCTGTGTTTCGAGGCGGTGCAACCGCTCCTCCACCGCCGCGTCGAGCAGTTCGTGATCCCTCAGCCACTCCGACAATAGCTTGAGGCGAAGCGCAAACTCGCGTCGCCACGTCCCATGCTCGTCGAATTGTTCGTTGAAGGAAGTGCCCACCATGCCTCCGCAATGCCTGTCAATATAGCATCCGGCCCCGGCAAAGCCCTCAGGATTTCTGGCAGTTTGGGCAGTAATACGTCGCGCGCTGGCCCTGGCGGATGGTTTTGACGGTGCCCGTGCACACCCGGCAGGCCTGGCCGGCCCGGTCGTACACCATCGCTTCAAGCTGAAACAGCCCAGCTTCACCGTGGGCATTGGAGAAATCGCGCAGGGTGCTGCCACCCTGCGCGACGGCACGGGCCAGCACCTGGCGCACTGCCGCATGCAATTGTTCCGTCCGGCGCCGGCTGATGCGCGACGCTCGCACGGTGGGACGGATGCCGGCCAGGAACAGCGCCTCGGATGCGTAAATATTGCCGACCCCCACCACCAGGTCGCCCGCCAGCAGCACCTGCTTGATCGGCGCGTTGCGACGCCGCAGCCCCTGGTGGAATGCCTCGATCTCGAAGGCCTCGGTGAGCGGCTCGACCCCCAGCCGGCCCAGGAGCTTCTGAGCCTCCTGCGACTGCTCTTCCGGCGCAAAGACCACGGCGCCGAAGCGGCGCGGATCGTTCAGGCGCAGGACGCCGCGGCTGGTCACGAGATCGAAATGATCATGCGCGCCGGGCGACGGCTGGCGCTCGGCGAAGCTCAGGCTGCCCGACATGCCCAGGTGCAGCAACAACAGGCCCTGGTCCAGGTCCAGCAGCAGGTATTTGCCGCGCCGCCGCACGGCCACGACCGTCCGCCCCGTCAATTGGCCCGAATCCAAGCCCAGCGGCCAACGCAGCGGCTTTCCCATGCGCACCGAAACGATGCGCGCGCCCGCGATCCGGTCGGCGAAACTCAGACGCGTCACTTCGACTTCGGGCAGTTCGGGCATTGGAATACAGGGACGGAAGGCTTGGATTATTATGATTCGATGAAACGATTCCCAATGGCAGCCGGCGTGCTGCTCCTGCTGTCGCTGACCCTGGCCGCCACCGCCCAGACCGCCGTCATCCCATCGAGCTCCACCCAAGAAGCGCAGACTCCGCCTGCCTCGGCTCTGGACGGCGAGCTGTTCTATCAACTGCTGCTGGGCGAACTCGATGCCGAAGGCGTCGAGCCTGCGGCGGGCTACTCGCTGATCCTGGACGCGGCGCGCAAGACCAACGACCCAGCGCTTTACCAGCGGGCGGTCGACATCGCCTTCCAGGCCCGCTCGGGCGATGCGGCGCTGCAGGCCGCACGCGCCTGGAAACAGGCCTTTCCGCAATCGCGCGAGGCCAACCGGTATGTCTTGCAGATCCTCGTCGCGCTCAACCGCGTTGTCGAGAGCGCCGCGCCGTTAAAGGCCGAACTCGCACTGGCCGACCCCAAGGATCGCAACGCGATCCTGGCCGTTATCCCGCGCAGCTATTCGCGTGTTAGCGACAAGAAGCTGGCTGCGAGCGTGGTGGAACAGGCGCTGGCCGAGTACCTGGTCGAGCCGGCGAGCGGGGCCGCGGCCTGGACCGCCGTGGGTCGCATGCGGCTGGCAGCCGGCGACAAAGCTGACGCCCTCGAGGCCGCGCGTCGCGCCCAGGCCGTCAGCCCCACCGGCGAGGGTCCGGCACTGCTGGCCTTGGAACTGATGGACCCGGGTTTTCCGCAGGCCGAGCCGCTGGTGCAGCGGTACCTCGAAGGCAAGCCCTTGCCGGAGTTCCGGATGGCGTACGCGCGCGCATTGCTCGATGCGCAGCGCTACAGCGACGCGGCTCGCCAGTTGCAGGTGGTCACCGTCGAAAAGCCGGAGTATCCAGAGGCCTGGCTGGTGCAAGGCACGTTGCAATTGCAGGACAACCAGGATGCCGCCGCCGAAGCCTCGCTCAAGCGCTACGTCGAGCTGGCGCAGGCCCAGGGCAGCGGTGACGAGCGCAGCCGCGGGCTGGCCCAGGCCTATCTGTCGCTGTCGCGGATTGCCGAAAAGCGCAAGGACTACGCGCTGGCAGGGGCCTGGCTGGACAAGATCGAGAACTCGCAGGATCTGGTCGCGGCGCAGAACCGCCGGGCCTCGATTCTGGCCCGGCAGGGAAAGCTGGACGAGGCCCGGAAGTTGTTGCGGTCGCTGCCCGAGCGGTCACCGGAGGATCGGCGTTTGAAATTGATGGCCGAGGTCCAACTGTTGCGGGACGTCAAGCAGTACCAAGCCGCATACGACCTGCTGGGCACGGTGGTGGCGCAGCCGCCGGCCGACCCGGATCTGGTGTACGAGCAGGCCATGCTCGCCGAGAAGATGGACAAGCTGGCCGACATGGAGCGGCTGCTGCGCCAGGTGATCGCGCTGAAGCCGGACTACCATCAAGCGTACAACGCGCTGGGTTATTCGCTGGCCGATCGCAGTATCCGGCTGCCCGAGGCCAAGGAGCTGATCCAGAAGGCCCTGACCTATGCCCCCACCGACCCTTTCATCACCGACAGCCTGGGTTGGGTGGAATTTCGGCTGGGCAACAAGGCCGAGGCGGCCCGCATCCTCGAGACCGCGTACAAATCCCGACCCGACGCCGACATCGCCGCCCACCTGGGCGAGGTGTACTGGAGCCTTGGCCAGCACGATCGGGCTCAGTCGGTCTGGAAGGAAGGGCTGCTCCTGAACGCCGAAAACGAAGGCCTGCTGGAAACGCTGAAACGGCTGCGCGTCAAGCCATGAGGGAGCGTTCCCGCCGGGCCCGTTGGTTGCCGGCCCTGCTCATTGCCCTGGCCGCCGGCTGTGCCAGCCCGCCGCGCGCCACGCCCCCCGAGGCCGTAACCAGCTCCTGGAGCGGCCGGCTGGCCCTGCTGGTGAAAGACAACCCCAGCCAGTCGTTCTCGGCGAGCTTCGAGCTGAGAGGAAATGCCCAGTCCGGCGAACTGACCCTGTCGACTCCGATCGGCAGCACCCTGGCTGTTCTGGCCTGGACGCCCGGCTCGGCCACCTTGCGCCGAAATGGCGAGACCCAGCGTTTCGACTCGGTGGCGGATCTGGCGGCTCGAGCCACCGGCTCGGCGATTCCGCTGGCGGCACTGTTCGACTGGTTGCGCGGCGTCGCCACCCCGGTGCCGGGCTGGCACCCGGACCTGTCCGAGATCGGGGAGGGGCGGCTGGGCGCGCTGCGCCTGGAGCCTCCGCCGGAGACCGATCTGCGCGTGGTGTTCGAGCGCTAGCCCGTCATGAAGGCGCTCTACGACGTGCCGGCCCCGGCCAAGCTCAACCTCTTCCTCCACGTGACCGGGCGACGTCCTGATGGCATGCATCTGCTGCAATCGGTCTTCATGCTGATCGACTGGTCGGACACCTTGCACTTCGAGGCCCGCCGGGGCGGACAGCTCAGCCGCGAAGACCTGGGGCTGTCCTTGCCTGCCGAAGACCTGGTGCTGCAGGCGGCACGCGCCCTGCAACAGGCGTCGGGAACGAGCTATGGCGCGCATATCGCCATCGAAAAGCGGATCCCGGCGCAGGCCGGTATGGGCGGCGGCTCGTCCGACGCGGCCAGTTGCCTGCTGGCGCTGAACCGGCTGTGGAATCTCGACTGTTCGTTGCCCCAGCTCCTGCGCATCGGCCTGGCGTTGGGCGCGGACGTGCCGTTCTTCCTGGGCGGGCGCAATGCGCAGGTCGAGGGCATCGGCGAGCAACTGACCCCCGTGGAGTTGCCGACGGCCCGGTTCGCCGTCGTGAAACCGCCGCAGGGGCTGGAAACCGCGCGGATTTTCGCGGACCCGCAGCTGAAACGGAACAGTGAGCCTGTTATAATTTCTGGCTTTGCTGCAAACCCTTCTGGCGAGATCGGAGCAGGTCCGGAAGGACGTTTTCCTTATCGCCGGGGTCGTAACGACCTGCAGCCCGTGGCCGAAAAGCTTTGCCCGGCCGTGACCGAGGCGCTCGACTGGCTGGGCTCACAGGGACTGGAAGGCAGGATGACGGGTTCGGGCAGCGCAGTTTTCGCGTTGCTGGCGCCCGGCAAGGCCTTGCAAACCGCTCCGGCGGGATGGCAGGCCAGGGAATGCGGCAATTTGGAGGCTCATCCGCTGTTGGGATGGGCCCCCAGCGACGATTCATCGGTGGGCGGCTGATTGCAGCCGTCAACCCGTGTAGGGGAGTCGCCAAGTTGGTTAAGGCACTGGATTTTGATTCCAGCATGCGAGGGTTCGAGTCCTTCCTCCCCTGCCAAATACGCCAGGCGTACAGGCATTAACGTTCAAACTCGCTGGGTCACTCAATGCAGGTCGCTCCCACCCCGGATTTCATGGTGTTCACCGGCAACGCCAATCCCGCCCTGGCCGCGGAGGTTGCCGACCATCTGGGCATTGCGTTGGGCGCCGCCACTGTGGGCCGGTTTTCGGACGGTGAAGTCACCGTGGAAATCAACACCAACGTGCGCGCCCGCGACGTGTTCGTGGTGCAGTCCACCTGCGCGCCGACCAACGACAACCTGATGGAACTGCTGATCATGGTGGACGCGCTCAAGCGCGCGTCGGCCGAGCGGATCAGCGCGGTGATCCCCTACTTCGGCTATGCCCGCCAGGACCGCCGGCCCCGCTCGACCCGGGTGCCGATTTCGGCCAAGGTCGTGGCCAACCTGTTGCAGACCGTGGGCGTGGCCCGCGTGCTGACCATGGACCTGCACGCCGACCAGATCCAGGGCTTCTTCGACATCCCGGTAGACAACATCTACGCTTCGCCGGTTCTGCTGCGCGATTTGCGGCAGAAGAACTACGACGACCTGATCGTGGTCTCGCCCGACGTGGGCGGCGTGGTGCGGGCCCGGGCCCTGGCCAAGCAGCTCGACACCGACCTGGCCATCATCGACAAGCGCCGGCCCAGGGCCAATGTGAGCGAGGTGATGCACGTGATCGGCGAGATCGATGGGCGTAACTGCGTGATCATGGACGACATGATCGACACGGCCGGCACCCTGCTGAAGGGCGCCGAGGTGCTGAAGGAACGCGGCGCCAGGAACGTCTACGCCTACTGCACGCATCCGATCTTCTCGGGTGCAGCCATCGACCGCATTACCAGGGGCACGGTACTGGACGAAGTGGTGGTGACCAACACCATTCCGCTTTCCGACGCGGCCCGCAGCTGCACGAAAGTACGCCAACTGTCCGTGGCGCCGCTGATCGCCGAGACGATCCAGCGCATCGCCAAGGGCGAGTCGGTGATGAGTTTGTTCTCCGATCAGGAGAATTTGTTTTAACTGACAAATCGCTGCGCGATTTGTCAGTTGTTCGGTGTGTGCGATCAGGACCGGCAGAGCCGGATCCTGACGCAATGGAGACGGCGCTGCACGTTGTTCCGCGCCGTCTGGAGGGGCAGCGAAGCTGCATTGAGTGCCTCCGCGAGGAGGTTTTTAAACCGGAGTCACACTGGTCGCGGTGGACTCTTTTTTGGAGTCAGTCATGAAATTCGTCGCTTTTGAGCGCGCCAAGCAGGGTACGGGTGCGAGCCGCCGTCTCCGCAATACCGGCAAGACGCCGGGCATCATCTACGGGGGCGAAGGCCAGCCGCAACTGATCGAGCTCGATCACAACGCGCTGTGGCATGCGCTGAAAAAGGAAGCCTTCCACTCCACCATCCTGGACATGGAACTGGCCGGTCAGACCGCCAAAGTGCTGTTGCGCGACGTGCAGGTGCATCCGTTCAAGCCGCTGGTGCTGCACATCGACTTCCAGCGCGTCGACGCCCGCACCAAGCTGCACATGAAGGTGCCGCTGCACTACAGCAACGCCGAGGAATCCCAGGCCGTCAAACACGACAACTGCGTGGTGAATCACGTGATGTCCGAAGTCGACATTTCGTGCCTTCCGGCCGACCTGCCCGAATTCATCGACGTCGACCTGTCCGGCATGAAGAAGGGGATGTCCCTGCACCTGAACGACATCAAGCTGCCCAAGGGCGTGACGGCGGTGACCCGCGGCAAGCCCAATCCGGTGCTGGTGTCCGTGGTGACGATCGGCGGCGAGGAAGTAGCCGAACCGGGGGCAGCCGATGCAGCTGCCGTGGCGGCGGCCCCGGTGGTCGCGGAGGCCAAGGCTCCGGCGGCCAAGGGCGGCGATGCCAAGGCACCCGCCGGCAAGGCTGGCGATGCCAAGGCAGCCGACGCGAAGGCCGCGCCGGCCAAGGCATCGGCCGCCAAGAAGAAATAAGGCGTCGCGCCTTCGGTCAACGGCCCACCTCGGTGGGCCGTTTTTCTTGGGGCTTGCGTCCGATAATCCGAACCCATGATCAAAATGTTCGTCGGCCTGGGCAATCCCGGTTCCGAGTACCAGGCTACCCGCCACAACGCCGGCTTCTGGTGGCTGGAGTCGCTGGCGCAGGAACTCAAACTGTCGCTCACGGCCGACAAGAATTACCAGGGGTTCGTCGCGCGAAGTTCCCTGCACGGCCACCCGCTCTGGCTGCTTGAGCCCCAGACCTTCATGAACCTGTCGGGCCGTTCGGTGGCCGCGCTGGCGCGTTTCTTCAAGATCCTGCCCGAGGAAATCCTGGTGGCGCACGACGAGCTCGATCTGGTGCCGGGACAGGCCAAGCTCAAGTTCGGCGGCAGCCACGCCGGGCACAACGGGCTGCGCGACATCCATGCGCAACTGGGCAGCGGCGACTACTGGCGGTTGCGACTGGGCATCGGCCACCCGGGCGTCAAGGCCGATGTCGTCAACTGGGTATTGAAGAAGCCGGCCGCGGAGCAGCGCGAGGCCATCGAAGAGTGCATAGCCCGCACGCTCAAGGCCGTGCCCGCCATGATGGCCGGCGAGATGGACAAGGCAACCCTGCTGGTCCACACCAGCAAGCCGCCCCGGCCCAAGCCGCCGCGGCCCGAAGGCGTCTGAGACTCGAGAGAAAGGAAAGCGTCATGGACCGGACTGTTCCCTTTTGTCTGTTGCTCGCTGCTGCGATCGGAGGCGCGCTGCCCAGCGCGGCCGAGACGGTTTACCGCTGCGGGGAAAGCTACAGCCAGCAACCCTGTCCCGGCGGCAAGCCGGTGCAGGCCGACGACCCGCGCAGCCAGAGCCAGCGCACCCAGACCCGCGAGGCGGCGCGGCGCGACGCCAAGCTCGCCGACGAGATGCAGAAGTCGCGGCTGAAGGAGGAAGCCAAGCCGGCACAAGCACTCCTGCCACCGCCCAAGGCCGAAGCGCTCGATCCGCCGGAGGCGCCGGCGGCCAGTCCCGGCGTGGCGAAGAAGCCGGCCTATTTCACGGCCGTTTCGCCGGCCAAGAAGGACAAGGCGCAACCGGGCAAGAAGAAGAAGGCCAAGAAGAAGACCGGCACGCCGGCCCAGTCCAACTAGGAGCCAGGGGGCCTGTCGTCCGGCGGCGTGACGCCTTCGGCGGCCGCGTCCTTGGCGGATCGGACGCTTAACCGCTGGTATTTGAGCCACAGCGTTTCGCGGGTCTCGACGTGCCGGGGGTCGACCGGAATGCAGGCGACCGGGCACACCTGGACGCACTGCGGTTCGTCGAAATGCCCGACGCATTCGGTGCAACGCGCGGGGTCGATCTGGTAGATCTCGGGGCCCAGGAAGATGGCTTCGTTCGGGCACTCGGGCTCGCAGACATCGCAGTTGATGCACTCGTCGGTGATCATCAACGCCATGTGGACATTCTCCCGTGCGGCCAGCCTCTCATAGTTCTGGCATTATCGACTGCGCCATGAGTGTCTTCCTGTTCAAGCGCCTGATCACCCTGATTGCGACGCTGGTGGGCGCCTCGATCGTCGTCTTCCTGGTGCTGGAAATCCTGCCTGGCAACGCGGCGCAGATTCTGATGGGCCCCGACGCCTCCGCCGACGCCGTGCACGCCTTGGCAATCAAGCTGGGCATCGACCGTCCGCCGGTCGAGCGCTACTGGAGCTGGGTCAGCGGCATGCTGGTAGGCGACCTGGGATTGAGCTATGCGTACAGCAGCCCGGTGGCCGAACTGGTCCTGGAACGTCTGGCCCTCACGGTCCCGCTGGCGCTGATGGCCATGACCATCACAACGGTGCTGGCCCTGGTGGCGGGCATCTACGCCGCTGCCCGCCACAACAAGCTGGGCGACGTCGGCGTCATGGGCCTGTCCCAGGTCGGCATCGCCATTCCCAACTTCTGGTTCGCCATCCTGCTGATCCTGCTGTTCTCGGTGCACCTCCAATGGTTCTCCGCAGGCGGCTTCGACGGCTGGGACCAAGGCATCCTGCAAGGCATCAAGGCGCTGCTCTTGCCGGCCATTGCGCTGGCGGTGGTGCAATCGGCGATCCTGGCGCGCATCACGCGCTCGGCCGTGCTGGAAGTCCTGCGCGAGGATTTCGTCCGCACGGCCCGGGCCAAGGGCGTTTCGCGGCGCGGCACGTTGTGGGGCCACGTGCTGCGCAATGCCATGATTCCGGTGATCACCATCATGGGTCTGCAATTTGCCGAACTGCTGGCCGGAACCATCGTGGTCGAAAGCGTCTTCTACCTGCCCGGCCTGGGGCGCCTGATCTTCCAGTCAATCTCCAACCGCGACCTGATCGTCGTGCGCAATTGCGTGATGCTGCTGGCGGCGATGGTGGTGGTGGTGAATTTCGTGGTCGACGTGCTGTATGCGGTGATCGACCCACGCGTGAAGGCCAGCGATATATGAGTTCGGTTCCCGTCGCCGCTCCTCCCGTGTTGAGCGCCCCCGGCTTCTGGAAGCGCGCGCTCGGCCATCGCAGCTTCGCCGTCGGCGCGGCGCTCAGTCTGTTGCTGATCCTCACAGCGCTGCTCTCGCTGGTCTGGACTCCCTACTCGCCCTACGAGGTGGACATGGCGGCCAAGATGCTGGCGCCGAGCGCCCAGCACTGGCTGGGCACCGACCCCTACGGCCGGGACGTGGCGTCGCTGCTGCTGGTGGGGGCCCGCGCATCGATTGCCGTGGGCGTCATCGCGGTGGGCATCGGGCTGGTGGTCGGCACTGCGTTCGGCCTGCTGGCGGCGGCGCAGCGCGGATGGGCCGAGGAGATCATCATGCGGGTGGCCGACTTCGGTTTCGCGTTTCCGGCGATCCTGTCGGCCATCATGCTGACGGCGGTGTTCGGCGCGGGCATGGTCAACGCCATCATCGCGATCGGGATCTACAACATCCCCACCTTCGCGCGGATCACGCGGGCGTCAGCCAATTCGGTGTGGTCGCGCGACTTCGTGCTGGCCGCGCGGGCCTGCGGCAAGGGCGCGTTCAGCATCACCATGGAGCATGTGCTGCCCAACATCCTGTCGGTGTTGATCGTGCAGGCCACCATCCGCTTCGCCATCGCCATCCTGGCCGAGGCCGCGCTGTCGTACCTGGGGCTGGGCACCCAGCCGCCGCAGCCTTCCTGGGGCCGCATGCTCAGCGAAGCCCAGACGCTGATGTTCCAGGCTCCGCTGCTGGCGGTTTTCCCGGGCCTGGCCATCGCACTGGCGGTGCTCGGGCTCAACCTGCTGGGTGACGGCCTGCGCGACCTGTTCGATCCCCGTCTTGCCAGGAAGCGCTAGTGCCGCTGCTCGAAGTCAATCATCTTCACGTACGGCTGCAAACGCATCGCGGCCCGGCCTATGCGGTGCGCAACGTCAGTTTTTCGCTCGAACCGGGCGCCACGCTCGGCCTGGTCGGCGAATCGGGCTGCGGCAAGTCGATGACGGTGATGGCGCTCATGGGGTTGCTGCCCGAAGACGCGGAAGTCACCGGCAGCATCCGCTTCGAAGACCAGGAGCTGATCGGCAAAAGCGACCGCGACATGTGCCGCATCCGCGGCGACCGCATCGGCATGATCTTCCAGGAGCCAATGACTGCGCTCAACCCGGTTCACAGCATCGGCCGCCAGGTGGCCGAGCCGTTGCGCCTGCATCGGGGCATGAGCGCGGCGCAGGCCCGCAAGGAGGCGCTCGCGCTGCTGGACCGCGTCGGCATCCCTGACGCCGCGCGACGCTTCGACGCCTATCCGCACCAGTTTTCCGGGGGGCAGCGACAGCGCATCACGATTGCCATGGCGCTGGCCTGCGGACCCGACCTGTTGATCGCCGACGAGCCGACCACGGCACTGGACGTGACCATCCAGCGGCAGATCCTGGACCTTATCGGCGAGCTGGTCGCCGAGCGCGGCATGGCGCTGATCCTGATCTCGCACGACCTGGGCGTCATCGCCCAGAACGTCGCCCGCATGATGGTGATGTACGGGGGCAGCGTTGTGGAGAGCGGACCGACCGAATCGGTATTCGCCCACCGGATGCATCCCTATTCGCTGGGCCTGTTCGGCGCCCGGCCGCAGTTGTCGTCGCGCAAGGGCCAGCGCCTGGCGACGATCGCCGGGTCGGTTCCGGAACTGGTCGACCTGCCGGCCGGATGCCCGTTCGCGGGCCGCTGCAGTTTCACCATTGCCCAATGCCATGTGACGGTGCCGCCCGCGGTCGAGATTGAACCGGGCCACGAGGTCCGCTGCATCCGCCTGGACGCGGTGGCCGCGGCCCGCGAGCAGGAAGTCGCCGCATGACGACCCAGGCACCGCTGCTGCAGGTCGAGAACCTGGTGCGGGATTACACGATGCCGCGCGAAACACTGTTCGGACCTCAGCCCAGGGTGCATGCGGTGAATGGCGTGAGCTTCACCGTCGAAGCGGGACGCAGCCTAGGCATCGTGGGCGAGTCCGGCTCGGGCAAGTCGACGATCGCGCGGCTGGTCATGGCGCTGGACCGGCCCACCTCCGGCAGGGTGCTGCTGCTCGGTCGCAACCTGCACACGCTGCCGCGGGAAATGCTGCGCCAGGCCCGGCGCGACATCCAGATGGTGTTCCAGGACCCCTACGGCTCGCTCGACCCGCGTCAGACCATCGCGCGCATCGTGACCGAGCCGCTGGCCGCGCAGGGCGATACCCGCCGCGATGAGCAGCGACAGCGCGCCACCGACGTGATCGTGTCGGTCGGCTTGCGCGCCAACGATCTGGACAAATATCCCCACGAGTTTTCCGGCGGCCAGCGCCAGCGCATCGCCATCGCGCGCGCACTCATCACCCGCCCGCGCCTGATCGTCGCCGATGAGCCGGTCAGCGCACTGGACGTCTCGGTGCAGGCGCAGGTGCTCAACCTGATGCAGGATCTGCAGGCGCAGTTCGGCATCACCTACATGTTGATCAGCCATGACCTGGCGGTTGTCAAGCATCTCTGCGACGACGTCGCCGTGCTCTGGCAAGGCCGCATCGTGGAACAGGGGCCGCCCGAGCGGCTGTTCCAGGCCGCAGAGCATCCTTACACCCGGGCCTTGCTGGAAGCCGTGCCCAAGGCCGAGCCGGCACGGCGCCTGGGCGCTGGACCATCCCAGCAAACCCCTCTTGCCATGGCCGACCCAACTCGGGGATGATCAGGCACGCACCAAGAGCGCTTTCCTTTCCCTTCCCACCCTGCCTGGAGAAAAACATCATGATGAAGCGACGCACCGTTCTCACGCACACCGCCACCGTGGCTGCCTTGGCCACGGTCCCGCTGGCCGTGTCGCAGGGGGCGCTGGCCCAGGGCCGCAAGGACGCCATCGTGCTGGGCATGGCCCTGGAGCCCCCGGGCCTCGATCCCACGGCCGGCGCCGCTTCGGCCATCGCCGAAATCGTGCAGTACAACATCCTGGAAACGCTCACCAAGGTCAACTCGGACGGCAAGGTGACGCCGCTGCTGGCGGAAAGCTGGGAGATTTCGCCCGACCTCAAGACCTACACCTTCAAGCTGCGCAAGGGCGTGAAGTTTCAGAACGGCGAGCCTTTCAACGCCGAGTCGGTCCGGTTCTCGTTCCAGCGTGCCGGCGGGGACAAAAGCACCAACAAGGACAAGCGCACTTTTGCCAACCTGGGCGTGCAGATTGTCGATGAGCACACCGTGGTGCTGCTGAACAAGGAGATCGACCCCGACCTGCCGTTCCTCCTGGGCCAGGCCACGGCCGTGATCGTCGAGCCGAAAAGCGCGGACACCAATGCCACCAAGCCGATAGGCACCGGGCCCTACAAGCTGGAGAGCTGGAGCAAGGGGTCGACGGTCGTGCTTACGAAGTGGGCCGGCTTCCGCAATCCCGCGGCCGCCAAGATCAACAAGGTTACCTTCCGCTTCATCTCGGACCCGGCGGCGCAGGCGGCGGCGCTGCTGTCGGGCGATGTGGATGCCTTCCCGCGCGTGGCCACCCGCATCGTCCCGCAATTCAAGGGCAATCCCCGGTACCAGGTGGTGCTGGGCGGCTCGCGCGCCAAGACCATTCTGGCGCTCAACAACAAGCACAAGCCCCTGGACGACGTGCGTGTGCGCCGAGCCATCCTGAGCGCCATCGACCGAAAGGCCGTCATCGAAGGCGCGGCGGACGGCTTCGGCACGCCCATCGGCAGCCACTACGTGCCGGGCGCCGAAGGGTTCGTGGACACGACCGGTGTGAATCCGTTCAACGTCGACAAGGCCAAGCAGCTGCTGGCCGAGGCGGGCGTGAAGACGCCGCTGGAGCTCACCATGACGCTGCCGCCGCCGCCCTATGCGCGCCAGGGCGGCGAAGTCATCGTTTCCGAGCTCGCGAAGATCGGCATCAATGTGAAGGTGCAGAACGTCGAGTGGGCGCAATGGCTGTCGAACACCTACGGCGGGCCGCACAACTACGACCTGACCATCGTCTCGCACGTGGAGCCGTTCGACCTCGGCAACTACGCCAAGCCGGACTATTACTGGGGCTACCAGTCGAAGGCCTTCGACGGGCTGTACGACAAGATCAAGAACACCGGCAATGCCAAGGAGCGCGCCAAGCTGCTGGGCGACGCGCAGAAGCTGCTGGCGACCGACGCGGCGAACGGCTTCCTGTTCCAGCCGCAGTTCCCCACCATCGCCAGGAAGGAAGTCAAAGGTCTCTGGAAGGACATGCCGATCTTCGTGAACGACCTGGCCGCCCTGTCCTGGGCTTGAGGTTGCCAGCGAATGTCAGAGCAAGACCGACAGGCATTGCATGAACTGTCCGCGCCCCAGTTGATGGCGGGCTACCGCCGGCGGCAATTCTCGCCGGTGGAAGTTGTGCGCGCCGTGCTCGGCCACATCGAGCTGTGGGAGCACAAGCTGCAGGCGCTCTATCTGCTGCGCCCCGAGCTGGCGCTGGCGCAAGCCCGCGCCAGCGAAGCGCGCTGGCTGCGCGACGCGCCGCTCGGCCCGCTGGACGGCGTGCCGGTGACGGTGAAGGAAAACATCGCGACCCAGGGAGATCCCATGCCGCTGGGAACGGCGGCGAGCGACCTGTCTCCGATGTCCGCCGATGCGCCGCCGGCCGCACGGGTGCGCGAGGCGGGCGGCGTGATCGTCGCCAAGACCACCATGCCCGACTACGGGATGCTGTCGTCCGGCCTGTCGAGCTTCCACAAGCTGGCGCGCAATCCCTGGGACATGGCCAAGACGCCGGGCGGCTCCAGCGCCGGCGCCGGCGCGGCGGCGGCCGCGGGCTACGGCCCCCTGCACATCGGAACCGACATCGGTGGGTCCTTGCGGCTGCCGGCCGGTTGGTGCGGCATCTTCACCCTCAAGCCCAGCCTGGGCCGCATCCCGATCGATCCGCCCTACACCGGTCGCGCCGCGGGTCCGATGACGCGCAGCGTGGCGGACGCGGCCTGGTTCATGCAGGTGCTGTCGCGGCCCGACGCGCGCGACAGCATGAGCCTGCCGTTCCAGGAGATCGC
>JAAOZX010000273.1 GCA_012274225.1 Comamonadaceae bacterium
CCGCCCTGCTTTTCCAGCAGGCGCACACCGGTGATCACCATGCCGCGGTCCACCGCCTTGCACATGTCGTAGATCGTCAGCAGGGCGATTTGCACCGCAGCCAGGGCTTCCATCTCGACACCGGTCGGTCCGATCGTCTCGGCGGTGGCGGTGCAGGCGACGGCGGGCTGACCCGAGGCCCCCGGCTTTTCGACCCGGAAATCGATCGCGACTCGGGTCAGCGCCAACGGGTGGCACAGCGGAATCAACTCGCTGGTCTTCTTGGCGGCCTGGATGCCCGCAATCCGGGCAATGCCCAGGACATCGCCTTTCTTGGCGGTTCCGGTCTCGATGATCGCCAGGGTGGCGGCCTGCATCTCGATGCGACCGGTCGCTACGGCGATCCGGCGGGTCGGGGCCTTGCCGCCGACATCAACCATGTGGGCCTGCCCCTTGGCATCGAAATGGGAAAGGGAACTCATGTTCTGCGGTGAAGACTAACGATCAGGAGATTTACGCGTGATTCATGTTCTTGCCTCATCATAGTGCCATGACCCATTCGAAGGCGCGGCTCGCCGCCGTCGCGTGCTTGGTGGCCGGCCTGCTGCTGGTGTCGCCCGCGCGCGCCCAGCTGCCGACGTTGGGTGATACCAGCGACATGAATTCCAGCACCGAGCGCAAGCTCGGCGAGCGCATCGCGCGCGAGCTGTACCGTGACCCCGATTACCTCGATGACCCGGTGCTGGACGAGTATGTGCTGGGCATCTGGACCCGCCTGCTGGCGGCGGCGCGGGCGCGCGGCGAGCTGACACCCGAGCTGGACAATCGTTTTGCCTGGCAGGTGCTGCTGGGCAAAGACCGCATCGTCAACGCCTTTGCCCTGCCGGGCGGTTGGCTGGGCCTGCAACTGGGCCTTGTCAACGTCACCGCCTCGACCGACGAGCTGGCTTCGGTGCTGGCGCACGAACTCAGCCACGTCACCCAGCGCCACATCTCGCGCCTGATGACGCAGCAAAGCCGCCAGACCCCATGGGTGATCGGCGCCATGATCCTGGGCGCCCTGGCTGCCAGCAAGAACCCGGAGGCCGGCAGTGCTTTGATCACCGGGGGCCAAGCTGCGGCAATGCAGAGCCAGCTTAATTTTTCGCGCGACATGGAGCGTGAAGCCGACCGGGTCGGCTTCGGGGTGCTCACGCAGGCCGGCTACGACCCGCACGGCTTCGTCACGATGTTCGACAAACTGCAGCAAGCCTCGCGCCTGAACGACAATGGCAGCTTCCCTTATCTGCGCACCCACCCGCTGACCACGGAGCGGATCGCCGAGATGCAGTCGCGTCAGCAGCTGGCGGCGCGCTTCGCCAAGCCTCGGCCTGACCTGATCCATGCCATCATGGTGGGCCGCTCGCGGGTCCTGTCGAACCCCGGCGTCGATGGATTGCGCAGTTACGTGGTCGATGGCGCGGGGGCGACAGGCAACCCATCGCAGCGTGCGCGCGACGTGACGGTGCTGTACGCAGCGGCGCTGGCCAGTTCCAAAATGCGTGACAACGTGGCGGCCCGCAAATTTTCGGACAGGCTCGCTTCACTCACCTCAGGGGACGCCCCGGCGACCCGGCTCACCAACTTGCTGATGGCCGAAATCGCGCTCGATGCCGGCGATGCCCAGCGGGCCGCAAACCTGCTGGACGGCGCAGACGGGGGCCGGCCCGAGCTGGTGCTGGGTTCACAGGCCAGGCTCGGGTTGGGTCGCGCCAATGAGGTGTCGCAACGATTGCAGACCTGGGTGGCGGTCCATCCGCGCGATGCGGAAGCCTGGCTGCTGCTGTCCAAGGCCTATGCGGCCCAGGGGCAGACCCTTCGCTCCATCCGTGCCGAGGCCGAGGCTCAGGTGGCGCACCTGGACTATCAGGCAGCGCTGGACCGCTTCAAGGCGGCGCAGGAGGTGGAACGCAGACCGAGAACCGGGTCGTTCGACCACATCGAGGCTTCGATCATTGACACCCGCGCGCGGCAGGTCGAATCATTGATGCGCGAACAGGCGCTCGAGCGCTGACTCGATGACCACGCCCAGCAGCGAATAGATCAGCGAGCCGACCAGCGCGCTCAGGAAGCCGTTCACGTGAAAGCCTTCGAGCACGCTGCCGGCAGCCCAGAACATGAGCGCGTTGATGACGAACAGGAACAGTCCGAGCGTGACCAACGTGACCGGCAAGGTCAGCACCACCAGGACCGGCCGCACGACGGCGTTGAGCAAACCGATCACCAGCGCGGCGACCATGGCCGCGCCGAAGGTCTTGACCTGGACACCGCTGTACACATAAGCCACGAACAACAGAGCGATCGCGCTGAGCAGCCACTTGGCGAAGAGCTTGACCATGGCGGCAGCATAGCACCGGCTCGCGTCGATTTCTGCTCGGCGCCCCGCCCCGGTGCCGCGCGTCCCAGCGGGCGTTCCGGGTGCCGGCCTTTCACGGGTGCAGCTGTTGCTGGGCATGGGTCGCGGGCGGGTCATGCGGTGGCCCTGTCCGGCTGCGGGACGTGCGGCTGCTATCGCCGTCGTGGTCGTCATCGGCACCGCGTTGGCGGCGGGCATGCCACCAACCAGCCGCCAGCACGCCCACCACGGCGACCGCGTAAGCCGCCCATCGCGCTGGCGCCGCGTCGAACACCCCGTTGAGTAGCGGCTCGGCCACGATCATCCTGGCGGCGGTGAACGCGAGAACCGCCGCGCCGGCCTGGATAATCAGCGGGAAGCGCTCGACCAGCTTGAGCACCACGGTGCTGCCGAACACGACGATGGGCACGCTGACCAGCAGGCCGATGACGACCAGGTCGAACGAGCCACGCGCCGCGCCGGCCACGCCCAGCACGTTGTCGATGCCCATCAAGGCGTCGGCCACCACGATGGTCTTCATGGCGCCCCAGAAGCTGTTGGCCACCGGACCGTGCTGTGGGCCATGCTCCTGGTCGGCCAGCAAGCGGTAGGCAATCCAGAGCAGGCCAAGGCCGCCCACGGCCATGAGCCCGGGGATCGTGAGCAGCCAGACGACGCCCACGGTCATGGCGGAGCGCACGACGATGGCACCCGCCGTGCCCCATGCGATGGCTCTTCGTTGCAGGTGCCGCGGCAGGTTGCGGGCGGCCAGCGCGATCACAATGGCGTTGTCGCCGGCCAGCACGAGGTCGATGAGAATGATGGCCAGCAGCGCCGACCACCAGGCAGCGGAAAAGAACTCCATGACGAAAACTCCGGTTGCGTTCGCTCACAAGCCGAACCCGGAACAGTCGATGGAGCCTGGGTGATTGCCATCCGTCACAAGCGCGCTTCGACTGAACCTGGATCAGGTCCCTGGTCGAAGGTCTTGCTCGGCATGGCGTCATGCGAATATGCCCGACACGCCGGAAGTCTTGAACTTCGTATTGACGACTTGCCGATACCTGGCGCCGCAGTGCTCGAGAGATCCGGCAAGTGCGGCGTCAAGCGGGAGCTACTCCCCTTCTTGAGGTTATTACAGCACAGGCGCCGATGACGAATGCACCGTGGGACGCTATCATCCACTCCGCTTGCATGCCTTTACATGGCGGGAATCCACATTACCGATATCGAGGCCGCCATCAACTTCTGGCGCGAGAAGCGACCGTCTCCCGACGGCGTGACCCTGGCGCCCGAATTGCGGGAATTGGCCCAGGTCTATGCCGTGCTGGCCTTCCGCCATGAGGAGGAAATCGACCAGCGGCGAATTGCTTCCGGCGCCTATGCGGCCTGGCGGCAGTGGTACGACACCACCCCGGACACACCCTGCATTGCCATCTGCTCGACCAGCCAGGGTGACGCCATCTGCAAGGGCTGCGGCCGCAGCTTCGGCGAAGTGCAGTTCTGGCCGGGCATGGCCCCGGCCGAAAAGCGCGGTGTCTGGCGCCGCATCGTGGCGCAGGGGACCGCCTGGCGCTTCAACCGTTATGCCGAACGTGCCGGTACGAAATCGGCCGAGCCCGCCGCCGCTTGACGTCCATGCTGCGCCTGACCCAGGCTCCCAACATCGCGATTGCTGCACTCTGGGTCGATGTCTTGCGCCAGGCCGGCATCGCGGCCGCCATGCAACGCTATTACCTGGGCGCGGCCGCCGGCGAATTGCCGCCCGACCAGTGCCTGCCCGAAGTGTGGCTGATTCACGATCACCAGGAGGCCGAAGCCCGGACGCTGCTGCGCGACCTGTCGCGGGTGCCGCAGCGCCGCTGGGTGTGCCGCTGCGGCGAACTGGTCGAGGGTGGCTTCGAGGAATGCTGGCGTTGCGGAGCGCCGATGCCGGCCTGAGCGAGGCCGCCTATTTCCAGCGGACCGGCTCGATGTGAATGCTTTCGGCGCCGTCGCTCAGCGTCAACGCGCCTTCCTGCACCGTTGCCTGCAACTGCATGCTGCGCTGGGCCAGCGTGGCCAGCGCCTGCGATTCGACGGCGGGCACCCGGAACACGCTGAGATTGCCCAGCCGCGTGAGCTTGTTCTGGATGCCGCGCCACCAGATCTCGGCGGCGTGGTGGAAACAGTAGACATGAACCTCACCGGCCTTGCCACAGGCTTTGGCAAGCGGCTTTTCCTCGGGTTGCCCGACCTCGATCCACAAGCGGGTCTGTCCCGTGAAGTCGCGCAGCCAGACGTCGGGCTCTTCCGGGTTCGACAGCCCGGCGCCGAACGCCAGGGTGGCGTCGCCGCCGCATTCGGTCTGGACCCGGTGGGCGTTGAGCGCCAGCGCCGCCAGCCGGATCATCATCCGCTCGTCGGTCTCGCTGGGGTGGCGCGCCAGCGTCAGCGCATGGTCGGCGTAGTAGCCGTGGTCGATGTCGGCGATTGCAAGGTTCGCCTTGAAGATGGTGGACTTCAGCGCCAAGAGGACCGCCGCGCCAGCATGGTCTCGAATGTTTCCATGGATTACACCCGCCGGGCCAGCTCGGCGGACTTGCCGATGTAGCTGGCCGGGGTCATCGCGAGCAACCGGTCCCGCTCGGACTGCGGAATGTCGAGCGTGCGGATCAGCGCGCGCAAGTCTTCCGCCCGCACGGTCCGGCCGCGGGTGGCCTGCTTGAGTTTCTCGTAAGCGCCCGGCACGCCATATCGCCGCATCACGGTCTGGATCGGCTCGGCCAGCACTTCCCACGCCGAGTCGAGATCCGCGGAAATTGCTTCCTGGTTGAGTTCGACCTTGGCCAGCCCGATGCCCAGCGAGTGATAGGCGAGCGCGGCATAACCCAGGGCGACCCCCATGTTGCGCAACACCGTGGAGTCGGTGAGGTCGCGTTGCCAGCGCGAGATCGGCAGCTTTTCCGAAAGATGGCGCAGCAAGGCGTTGGCCAACCCCAGGTTGCCCTCGGCGTTTTCGAAATCGATCGGATTGACCTTGTGCGGCATGGTCGAGGAACCCACCTCGCCCTCGCGCAGGCGCTGCTTGAAGTAGCCCAGGCTGATATAGCCCCACATGTCGCGGCACCAGTCGATCAGGATGGTGTTGGTGCGGGCTACGGCATCGAACAGCTCGGCCATGTAGTCATGCGGCTCGATCTGGATGCTGTACGGTTGAAAGCTCAGACCCAGACCCAGCGGTTCCGGGGCTTCCACCACCTTGCGGCTGAACGCTTCCCAGTCGAAGTCGGGCCAGGCTGCGAGATGGGCGTTGTAGTTGCCCACCGCGCCGTTCATCTTGGCCAACAGGTTCACGCCCGCGATCTTCTCCCGGGCCGCCACCAGGCGCACCACCACGTTGGCGATTTCCTTCCCGACGGTCGACGGGCTGGCGGTCTGCCCGTGCGTGCGGCTGAGCATGGCCACCTCGGCGTAGTCATGGGCCATTTGCCGCAGCTTCGTCAGCAGGGAATCGAGCGCGGGCAGGATCACCTGGCTGCGAGCGCCCTTCAGTTGCAGCGCATGACTGGTGTTGTTGATGTCCTCGCTGGTGCAGCCGAAATGAACGAACTCGGCGGCGGCCTTCAGCTCTGGCCGGGCTTCGAACTTGGACTTGATCCAGTATTCCACCGCCTTGACGTCGTGGTTGGTGGTTTGCTCGATCTCCTTGATCGCGAGGCCGTCGACCTCGGAAAAATTCTTGACCAGGCCCAGCAGGTAGCTGCGCGCGCCCGGGCTGAGCGGCTTGAACTCGGCGAA
>JAAOZX010000041.1 GCA_012274225.1 Comamonadaceae bacterium
AGCTCTTCCAGCACCCGCTGCGTGCTGACGCCCGGCGGCAGTTCGGTCACGACCAGTTGCCACTGGCCGCGCGCCAGTTCCTCGATCTTCCAGCGCGCCCGCACTTTCAGCGAGCCACGGCCGGTGCGATAGGCCTCGGCGATGTCGGCTGGCGGGCTGATGATCTGGCCGCCGCCGGGATAGTCCGGCCCCGGCACCAGCCCCATCAGTTCAGCGTCATCGAGCCTGGCGTTCTTGATGAGGGCCACGCAGGCGTCGGCGATTTCGCGCAGGTTGTGGCTGGGAATCTCGGTGGCGAGACCCACGGCGATGCCGCTCGCGCCATTGAGCAGCGTGAACGGCAGGCGCGCCGGCAATTGCTGCGGCTCCTGGGTGCTGCCGTCGTAATTGGGGATGAAGGCCACCGTGCCCTCGTCGATTTCGTCGAGCAGCAGGTTGGTGATGCGCGCAAGGCGCGCTTCGGTGTAGCGCATGGCCGCAGCGCCGTCACCGTCGCGGCTGCCGAAGTTGCCGTGCCCGTCGATCAGCGGATAGCGCTGCGAAAAATCCTGCGCCATGCGCACCAGCGCGTCGTACGCGGCCTGGTCGCCGTGCGGATGAAAGCGGCCCAGCACGTCGCCCACCACCCGCGCGCTCTTCACCGGCCGGGCGCCGGTCGCGCCGGTGAAGCCCAGGCCCATGCGCGACATCGAGTACAGGATGCGGCGCTGCACCGGCTTCTGGCCGTCGCACACGTCCGGCAGGGCCCGGCCCTTCACCACGCTGAGGGCGTATTCGAGGTAGGCGCGCTGCGCGTAGGAGGCCAGGTCGAGTTCGGTGTCATCGCCACCGTCGTCGCCGTCGAAGGTAATCAGTTCTTGTTCCATGGGGAGGCCCGAGCGGGAAATCTCAGGCAGGATTGTCAGGCCTCGCGGCCGGGGGTCATTCGAGTCCGCTCTGGGGTTCGGCCTTCGTTGCCACCGTCAGCGGCAGGGCCGCGGGCTGGCCGGCCGGCAGGTTGCCGCGCCCCGCGGCACCGCCCACCGGCAGCTCCATGCGCACGCGTGTGGGCGCGTGGCGGCCGGCCAGCATGGCCGGCGGCTTGAGCACGGCGTAGAGCTGCAGCACGGTCTTCACATAGTTCTGCGTCTCGCGGTAATTCGGCACCCGGTTGCCGGCGCGCTGCACGGCGCCCTCGCCGGCGTTGTAGGCGGCCAGCGCCAAGTCCAGGCGTCCCGGATACAGGTCGAGCAGGTAGCGCAGGTAACGCGAACCGGTCTTGACGTTGGTGCCGGGGTCGGCGAGCTTCTTTTCCACCGTGGCCTTGCGGTCGCGCGTCACTCCGTAGCGCTGGGCCGTCGCCGGCATCACCTGCATCAGGCCCACCGCGCCCTTGGGTGAAACCGCCGCGGCGTCGAAACCCGACTCGGTCGCGATCAGCGCCTGCAAGAGCTCATAGTCGATGTGCTGCACCTGCGAGGCTTCGCGCAGGTGATGCTTGATCTGCAGGTAGCTCGGCGCAATCTCGAAAAACGCGACCAGCTTCGATGGCGCCGTCGGCACGTTCACGGCGCGGGGCCTGCTAATGCCCCGCGCGGTGTCGAAGCTTTCGCCGCCGCGAAAGAACAGTCCATAGCGCTCGTCGATCCTCTCGGTGGCGAAGTGCGCCACACCCTTGTCGTCGACATAGCCCCAGACCTCGGCGTGCGCCGCCGGAACCAGCGCCAGCGCCAGCAGCGCGCCGGCCAGCCAGGACGCGAGGCGTTGCCGCGGCGTCATCCGCGCAGCTCCAGGCCCAGCTCGCGCCGGCCGCTGAATTCAGGGCGCAGCATCGACATCACGATCAGCGTGTCAAAGCCATCTGCCACCTTCACGGCGTCGCGCAACTGGCCCTCCACCACGAAGCCTTCGCTGTCGTACAGGGCCTTGGCGCGGCTGTTGCGCGATTTGACGTCCAGCCAGAGGCGGTGCGCGCCCAGGTCGTCGAACGCCACCCTCTTGGCCACTCGCAGCGCGGCACGGCCGAAGCCGGCGCCCTTGGCCTGCACCACCATGCGCTTGAGTTCCAGCGACTGGTTCTGGCTGCGGCACCCGATCAGGATCAGGAAGCCCACCGCGTCGAGTTCGGGGCCGCCTTCGATGACGAAGTGGCGGAAATCCGGAAAACGGATCGCCGCTTCATGCTGGGTGCGCTCCCACGGCGTGATGAAGGCCAGGTTTTCGGGATCCCGCTCCAGCGAGAGCACGAACTCGATGTCGCTCGTCATGGTCGGGCGCAGCCGCACCCGGGCAGTGGTCCGGTCCGGCGAGCTGGCAGCGAAATTCGCCGCGGTCACTCCAGCCTCCGACGAGCCGCCTCTAGGAGGCTGGGGCCCCCTCGTGGGGCAGCGAACAACGGTGAGCGTGGGGGCATCATTTCTTGATTAGACGTCGATTTCCACGGCATCGCCGTGCAGTTCCATCAATTCGCGGCGGGCCGCGGCCTCGCCCTTGCCCATCAGCTTCGTGATGAGGCTCTCGGTTTGCAGGAAACCGAGCTTGCCCAGCAGCACCGGCAACAGCCGACGGGTGTCCGGATTGAGCGTGGTTTCCCACAATTGTTCCGCACTCATTTCGCCCAACCCCTTGAAACGGCTGATATTCCAGGCGCCTTCGCGCACGCCTTCCTTGCGCAATTTGTCCAGCAGCGCTGTCAGCTCACCCTCGTCCAACGCATAGCTCTTGGATGCCGGCTTCTTGCCGCGCGCGGGCGCATCCACCCGGAACAGCGGCGGTCGGGCCACGAAAACATGGCCGGTATCGATGAGCTTGGGGAAGTGGCGGAAGAACAAGGTCAGCAGCAGTACCTGGATGTGCGAGCCGTCCACGTCGGCGTCCGACAGGATGCAGATCTTGCCGTAGCGCAGGCCTGACAGATCGGGCGTGTCGTCCGGGCCGTGCGGGTCGACCCCGATCGCCACCGCGATGTCGTGGATTTCGGTGTTGGCGAAAAGACGATCGCGCTCGACCTCCCAGGTGTTGAGCACCTTGCCGCGCAGCGGCAGGATGGCCTGGGATTCCTTGTCGCGGCCCATCTTGGCGCTGCCGCCGGCCGAGTCGCCCTCGACCAGGAATACCTCGTTGTGCGTGATGTCCTTGCTCTCGCAATCGGTGAGCTTGCCCGGCAGCACCGCCACGCCCGACCCCTTGCGCTTCTCGACCTTCTGCCCGGCTTTCTGCCGGCTCTGGGCGGCCTTGATCGCCAGCTCGGCCAATTTGCGGCCGTATTCCACGTGCTGGTTGAGCCACAGCTCCAGCGCCGGCCGCACGAAGCTGGACACCAGGCGCACGGCATCGCGGGAATTGAGCCTTTCCTTGATCTGGCCCTGGAACTGCGGGTCCAGCACCTTGGCGGACAGCACGTAGGAGGCCCGGGCGAATACATCCTCCGGCAATAGCTTCACGCCCTTGGGCAGCAACGAGTGCAGGTCGACAAAGCTCTTCACCGCGTTGAACAGGCCGTCGCGC